>JAJDDU010000014.1 GCA_029260155.1 Phycisphaerae bacterium
TGCACCTCGGTGGATACAGGAACGGACATAAAGTGCGTGAGTCCGCCGAAGGGCGCGGGGCCGGAACCGCTGAGCTGAAGATCCAGAATGGAATTGAAGCAATCCAGATTACCGCCCAGTCCGCCGCCGTTGTCTTCGCAGGCGACGCCGAGGTTCTGCGAACACGGAACCGGGGCGTCAAAATCATTGCAGATGAAGTCCTTGTGGATCGGTGCGAGTTCGAGCGTCGCTCCCGCAGGAAGCCCATCGACGATCATGTGGACCTCATCGGGACTCAGATAGTCACAGCCGATCGGCGGCAAGACTACCGTTCCGCCGACATTGCCGACGACGCACGGGTTTCCGCCGCCTTCGGGCGTCGGACCGCCAGTGCCCCCGACGTGACACTCGCCAATACCACGACAGTCACAATCGGTGACCGTCGTTATGCCGGTCAGCGGGTCAAACTTAACACAGCGCGGCTCGCAGTGTTCGGTCGAATCGGGACACATGACGGGCTGACACGCCGTCCCGGTCGCATCCGGAAGACACGGCTCTGTGCAGTCCACGTCGGCATCACTGCACGACGAACCGGCCGCTTGCGGCGTGCCGCCATGCAACGTGACACAGCACTCCGTATCGGCATCGATGCATCCACCGCCCGGCAGGCAGCAGGCTGCGTCCACTCCAGCGCACACCGTGTCGTCGCCAAGGTAGGTTCCCTGGGCGAAGCAGTCCGCCTCGGTTGTCTGGATGCAGAACGGCGAGAAAGTTCGGCAGCATGCCCCGGTCGGCTCGGGCACGCAATCGCAACAGATGTCGATCGTGCCGTCGGCCAAGTCCACTTGCGTTTGCTCGCAAACCGTGCCCGGCGGGCAGTCCCCGGCGCAAGCCGGCGGACCGGTGGTGGCCATGTGGATCGTGCCGGTTGTCGTCCCGCTGAAGGGTGCGAGGATACTGCCAGCCGCTCCCTGGAAGTCAATCTGGTAGGTGATGTCGAAGAAACTATCGACCTGGAAATCGCCGCCCGGAGGCCCGATTCTGGTCAGCGTCGTGTGACCTGGGCTTGGCAAGCCGTTGTTCGTACCACCAGTGATGGTGAGGAAATCAAAGTCCGAGTCGATGGGGAGACTACCACTAAGATGGAACATGTCCGTGTCGAAGTCCTGGACCGCATCGCCCGGGTTCCTCGGTCCGGTATGCACCTCGCAGTTCACCGGCACGAACAGCGTACGAGAGAAACCACCCAGCGGCGGACCGTTCCCGGTCACTTGCAGCTCAAGCACGGACTGGAAGCAATCCACGTTGCCACCGCCTCCGTCGCCACGCTCGCAATCACCCGGAGGAATCGCCAATGAGCAGAAGCCACCCGCACCCTTGGCACAGATAAAGTCCTTGTGGATCGCGGCCAGCTCGATGGTCGTACCGGCCGGCAGGTTACCGACGATTTCGTGGACCTCGTCAGGACTTAGGTATTCGCAGCCGATCGGCGGAAGCGTGACCGTGCCGGTTCCGTTGTCAGCAACCACGCACGGATCACCTGGGCCGCCCACGCCCTCAGGCGCGGGTCCGCCGGCGGACTGCACGTTTACCCAGCAGCTTTGATTTGTATCGACACAGTCGCACTCTGTGATACGCGTTGCCCCGGTCAGTGGGTCGAAGTTCACACACTTCGGAAGGCACTGCTCTTCGGGTATAGACGAGCAGGCGATTGGCTGGCACGCCGTGCCGTCCGCGTTCGGAAGGCAGATCGGAACCGGTTCGACCGTGTGAACGACCGACGGCGGTTCGTCTTTGGTGATCGCTTGCAGCTGGACGACCTGTTGGTCGATACCGATGTCCTCGTGCTCGATGCCGGTCGTCATCGTCGCGCCAGGCGGCACGGCGATGCCGAGGTTCGGGTCGACGTTGTGTGTGAACGGCCCGGAGATGTTGAAATCGATTGCCTCGGTCGGATCGAACGGGACGGTCGGACAGAGATCGAGTATCCGCACGGCGCCGTCCGAGACCCGTGTGAACGTCAGCACCGGACAAACCAGGAAGCCCGCGTCGAAATTGCCGCCGTTGGCATGGTCCTTGATCGCGTGGAACGAGCCGCGATTCGATCTTACGCCGTCCTTGCCGCTCGAACCGATGTTCGAGACCTGCAGGTCCCACAACTCCGTGTGAACGGGGGGAGCGCCGTAGTCCACCGTGATTGGCTGAGTAGACTTGAGCTCCAGCGCGACCAGTTCGATATCGACGGTGCCGGATTGTCCGGCTGGATCGCTCGGCAGCACCGGATCGGCGGAGCGCTGGAGGCTGACCGACGGTCCACCCGTCATGCCCTCCAGTTCGACCGGTCCGATGAACTCGTTGGAATCGACGCCGCCAGTCGGGTTCTGGCCGAAGAAGCCCGCGGGGATCGGCGGAACGGCCGTGCCGTTTCCAAAGTCCACGGTCGTCGGCCCCACGGTAATGTGATCGTCCGACGGCGGGCTCGCGCACTGGCAATCGAACAGCGTCCCGAGTGCGTAGTTACTGGCCTGTACGGAGGAGCTGTTCTGCGACACGCCGTTGGCGAAGACCGTACAGGTCCCGATGGGATTCGGGAACGGACAGCCGCCGTTGCACGTCAGTGTGTCGAAATCAGCTTCGACCGTGATTGGTCCGCACTTCGTACTCGGTGCGAAACACTCACACGCTAAGGCCTCAAGGGCACCGTTCGTCGGGCTGATATGCACGGCGCTCGCCAAACAGATGTCGGCCGCAGCGCCGGTGTCACACATGAACCCATGAAGCGGAGCACACAAGGCGACGGGATCCGTCGGGTCCAACGGGCAACCAAGTCCACCGCCGCATGGCGTGTTCGCACAGTTGGTCCCCGCTCCCTGCGAGATACCGCCAAACATGAACGGACTGTTGCAGTCAAACGGGAGCACGTCAATGCATGAGTTGTCCGGAAGGCAGCACGCCTCCGTGACGACCCAGTTGCCGCCGGGACCGACGAGTTTTTCCTGGTTCGGTGGGTATATACCGTGGGCTGCCAACAGCGCCTGCTCGGGCGTGAGGCTCGGCTTCTCAAACATCCCGTCAGCCGCGCAGTCGAAGCAGTCCGACGACCACAGGCCCGGGTAGAAGTCGGCCGCCAGTCCGTTGACCGTCGGATTGGAAACACCGGTGCACAAATCGAGAATCATCGAGCCCCCTGGCGGACCAGGGATGCGCGAGATGGCCGGGAAGGGGGGAGAGCTATGCGACCACCAGCCCGATGAGCCCATGTTCAGCGAATCCGTGAGCGGTGGACTCGGCGCAGGCACACCAAAGCGAGTGAAAGTGAGTCGAGCGTTCACCGGGAGCGACGAAGTGTAGCTGCCCCCGTTTGCGCACTCATGGTTGATGGTCATACTCCCCTGGGGTTGTGGGATGAACGTCGGGTCAAGGCAGACCTCCACATCCCACAATTGGTCGGGGGTCCCGTCGTTGTACGTAACCGTGATCGGCGCGCAACTAACGAGATTGAGCGCGATGATCTCGATCGGAACCGTCTCCTGCGGGGCTCCGCAACCAAACCCCGTGCTCGTCGCCCCGCGTCTGACGACCGTGTCCACGTCTGAAGGTGGAACCTCGGACGGCATAATGAGGACTTTGGTTGGATCGCCGCCCAGCATGATCTGCCCGGTGAACGCATCAGAGTTCGTACCGAAATAACCGGCGACAATGCTGTTCGCCGAAAAGTCGACGTACGCGCCGCCGCCGCACGGCGTCCCCCAGATGTCATCCCCGGCGGCGATCTGACCGGCTGACGCGGCCGGTGGCGCAACGACGATCACTGCCGCACACAGGCAGCACGCCTTTGCAATCAACGAGTTTGGATGCTTGGATCTTCCCGACATGACTCACTCCTAAAAAACCTGCAACTCCTTGCGACAGGGCCGGCGAAGCGAAGTGGTCGCGATGCGCGATACGAATCGGCGGATGAACTTGTTTGGTGGGCCCCAAGCGGAACGACTTGCGTAGCAGCAAACCACGTCGCAAGACGCGGGCCGCCACGGGCGCACCACCCCCAGTTCGGCCGCCGGTATCGGCGCGAGACACTTGCCCGCTCCCATCAGGTCACCCAAGGCCATTGATCGGATGGCCCGCGCGCGCTGCGCGCTGATTCACGATGGCCTGATGGCCCGAATACTCAGTCCGACAGGTAAACGCGGCGATCTCGACATCTTAACAGGAAAAACGAGAATTCTCGCATCATTTCAAGAAAATGACCACGAGGAGCCCCGTCGTTTTACTCCGAATATGCCGCCTACATGGAATGCGTTGATTATTGCGAGGTTTGAGCCGGTTGGCTGGGAACCGACAACGTACTAAGATCACGCCCGACTCTCGGGAGACTCAGACGGGGACACTGACTGTGACGTTTCTGCATCGCTGCTCAATCCGCCATCCACGACGGATCCTGCTCGCGGCCGCCTGTGTAGTGGCCGCGCTCGTTCCGGGCGTCACGCAGCTCAAACTGCGTACGGACGGGCACGCACTCGTCCCCGAGGGCAATACTCAAGTCATCTACGACCGATCCGTTCGGGAAGAGTTCGGAACCGAGGATCTGATCGTCGTACTCATTGAATCCGACCACGCGGACGGCATCTTCAACGTCGGCACGCTGGGCCTGATTCAGGATCTTACCCGCGATTTCCAGGCCATGGACGAGATTCCCCGGCACTTCGTCTCCAGCCTGGGCACAGAGCACAGCCACCGCGTGAAGTCGGGCACATTGGATTTTCGACGGTTCCTTGAGCCGCTCCCGCAAACGCCCCAACAACTCACCACGCTACGCAGCGATCTCGACAAGATTCAGCTACATACCGGCACGGTAGTCGGAAAAGACGGGCACGCAGCCTCGGTTTTCATCGGAATCCCAGCTGAATCGGACCGCGCCGAGTTACACCGCGAGGTACGCGAGATCATCGCCGAACACGGCCCTCGGGACGAACGCATCGACGTCATCGGCGCCGTGGTGGCCGAAGCACTGCTCGGAACGCATATTCTCGAAGACCTCGGCGTGCCACGTCCGTTGCTGGGCTTGGGACCGGACATCGGTGAATCCGACGCCAGCGTCCACTGGCCGAACTCACTCCACGAGCTTCGAGTGATGATCGGCCGGCGCGTTGGGCTGGTGCCTATCGCGATCCTGATCATGGCCATGGTGTTTGCGCTGTGCTTTCGCAGCGTTACGGCAGCTGCGCTCCCTCTGATCGAGGTCGGCGCGTGTCTCGTGAGCGTGTTCGGGCTCATGGGCTATCTTGGCGTACCGGTTTACCTCACCATCGCGGTGATGCCGATCATCCTGACGGCGATGGGCGTGGCGGATGAAATACACGTCTTCAGTCGCTATCGTCGAGAATTGCAAGGTCGGCCCGGGCAATCGCACATCATTGCGTTGTCGGCTGCGATGGATGACATGTGGCTGCCCGTCGCGAAGACTTCAATGACGACCGCTGTCGCGTTCTTGTCTTTCACGCTCTCGCCGCTGGGACCGGTGCGGGCGTTCGGCGTGTTCACTGCGATCGGCATCGTCTTCTGCATGATCTGGTCGCTCACCGTCGTGCCAGCTATGCTCGTGCTGATCAACCCGGACCGCTTTCACCGCGGGAATCGATCCGTAGTCCCCAACACCGCTAACTTCTTTTTGGGTCTAACGGCCTTTGTACGACGATTTCGATACGCCATCATCGCCGTGGCGGTCGCGGTCATGGCCATTGCACCCTTCGGCCTTTCCCGCGTGATTGTGCAAGACAGTTGGATCGATGGGTTCGCTCCGTCGAGCGCATTCGCCAAGGCGATGAACCGCTTCAACGATCAGTTCCTCGGCATGCACGTTCTTCTCGTTCGGGTGGATACCGAACATCGCCGGATCGAGGGCGAACTCGAACCCGCCGCCCTCGATCACCACAGCATCAAAGTACCGGCGAAACTGCTCGACGACCCCGACGGGTGCGTCGGACATTGGATCATCGTGCGTCGCGCGAACGAGAGCGATGCCACGGATACCGCGAGGCCACGGCGTGCAACTGTCTGGAAGTCGCGCATCGAAGGGTTGCAGCGCGACGGTGACGCGTACATCGTGACCTTCGACCGGCGGCGCGGTTCGCCGCTGATTTCGCTACGACCTGGAGACGTTGAGCGCGTTCGCTTTGAAATCCCCATAGAACCGCTGACCGAGCCGCCCGTGCTTCGGCGCATCGAAGCGCTCCAGTCGTTCATCGCCGATCAGCGCGAGTTCACCGTCGGTGGCGTCATCGGCACGACGTCGTATCTCTCAACGGCGAATTACATGGCGCGCGGACTTCGCGAAGACGCACGCAGCGTTCCGGACAACGCCGACCGTGTCGAGTGGGTCTGGGGGCAGTACAAGCGCATCCGCGGCGAAGAGCGCATGCACCAAGTCGTCGATGTGGATTTCGCCAGCTCGCTGGTGACGGTGTTTCTCAAAAATGCCAACTTTCTGGACGTCGAGAAGCTGCTTGCCACAATCAGGGCATACGAGAAAGAACATCTCAGCCCGCATGGCGTGACGCTCGGATTCGCCGGCGACGTCGCGGTCAGCCAAACGATGATCGATGCCATCGTCGATACGCAGGTTCGATCGCTGCTTGTGTCGCTTGTTGGCATTCTATTGGTGACGGCCGTCATGGGGCAGTCCCTCGGTTGGGGCATCTTCTGCGTCCTGCCGTGCGCCATCGCGGTGATGGTCAATTTCGCAGTCATGGGCTGGACCCGAATGCCTCTGGGCGTCGCCACATCCATGTTTGCAGGAATGACCCTTGGGATTGGTGTCGATTATGCAATCCACATGCTGGAAAGCTACCGCGTCGCTCGTCGCAGGGGACAAGTAGCTGACGAGGCCATCAGCGATGCCATCGGCTCGACCGGGCCGGCCATCTGCATTGACGCCCTCGCTGTCGCCCTTGGCTTCGGAATCCTCACCCTGTCGCAGGTACCTGCCAACGCGCGTCTCGGGGCACTATTGGCATTGAGCATTGTTGGCTGTCTACTCGCGACGCTTTTGGTGTTGCCCGCCTTGCTCTTCGTGTTCACACGCAGGTCGGCGAGAAGTTCGGAATGACTGAGGCGAGGCGAATTCGGACTTCGATCGACGCGCGTGTTAGCGCACGTTGGTCCTGCTGAACAGAATGCGACCGCTGTCGTCCTCAAGTTGGACCTGGTCTTTGATGTTGTAGACGAACTGAAAGCCCATCGCTCGCGGGACTATTTGGTTGATGTAGCTGTCGACAAACTCGCCGACCTGGGCGATGACGGTCTTGGGTACGTACACGACGTCGTATGGCTGTAGCAGCAGGCCGGTCGCTTCGCCACGGCGGACGCGTTTGAGATTGACAGCCAAGACGCGTGGCGCCTCGCCGGGGGTTGCGCGAAGCACGAGCACATTGCCTTCCTCGGCTGTCGATTTCAGGTTTCCGCTTTGGATCACGGCTTGGAGCAATGTCGTCGGACGCGACAAGGGGATCATCCGTGGAATCCTCACTTCGCCTCCGACGAAGGCGACCTGCCCCGAGGACCGATGCACGATCACGACGATGTCGGGGTTCTTCAATTCGCCGGAGTAGGATTCCTCAAGAGCACGGGCGAGTTCGGTAGGCGAGCGGCCCGCCACCGCCACGTCTTGCAGCAACGGGAGCGAAATCTTGCCGTCCGGCCTGACCTCCATGCGCTGATTGAACGTCGGGTGAAAGGAGAAGCTGATGATAAGTTCGTCGCCTGGTGCGATGGCGTAGTCCTGCTCGTGCACGGCTGGCTTTTCCAGAACGGTCACCTCGCGCACGGCGGACTGGAATTCAACGTTGTCTTTTGGTTGGTTGGCGCAACCGGCAACCACGAAGATCGGGATCAAGCCTACTGTCATTCTCATCGCGTCAGACATCCTTGAAACGCAACATGCGACGGAGGATCGAACTGCGATCAGCCCCGATACCCTTCGATCCTCGGAGGGTGACCAAGCTGTGAAAAACCGCGTTCTTGGTCACGTAGTTGCAGTTGTCACACTCACAGCCGGGAAGGGAGTGTACTCCATTCTTGGGGATATCGCGACAGGCCTGCCGATAGGCTTCGTAGGTCGGCCCGTTCCAAATCTCTCGAAACGACTGCTTCCCAAGTTCGCCAAGCACGCCCTTGCACTGGCAGCAACCACGCACGTATCCCTCACAGGTGATCAGACAGAAGTACCACGGCACATAGCACGGTACGCTCTTGTACACCTGCTCACTGGCTTCTCGATAGTCCAAACGTTCCAGCGGAATCACATCCTTGAGATCGAGGTTGGTGTTGATTCCGAGACGGTGGGCTTCCTGCTTGGCCTCTTCCATCGAGGCTTCTAGGGCCTCTTCGTCGCGCGGAGCGTGCGGCGTGCTCACCTCGTGCTTGAGCAAACGCTTGAACAGAACCGCGTCCATGCCCGCCTTGGAGGCGTGCTGAACAGCCAGTTTGGCGTCGCGATAATTCTGCTCCATGACGACAAACCCGTAGAGCAAATAGGGCACCGGCGTGCCGGCGCGGGCCCGCGCATCGGCGATCATGCGGGCGGACCCCAGAATCTTCTCGAAATCCCCGACGGCGCTGCCGTCGATTTCGACGTGCGACTCCGGCGTGGCTGCGTTGAGACTGAGGCGCAGGGTGCGCACGCCGAGCTGGACCAGTGTCTTGGCCCATTCCTTGGTCAGGAGGGCTCCGTGCGTGTAGATGTTCACTTCGATGTTGCGGCGGCGGAATGCTTCGATGAACTCCGCGGCGCGCGGGTGGAGAAGAGGCTCGCCTCGTCCAATCAACTCGACGCTCAGCGTGCCCATTCGCGCCAGGTCGGCGGCCAATTCCTCGGCCACCTCGAGCGGCATTATCTTCCTGCCGTCACCGATGGTTGTGGCCGTGAGCTCCGCGTCGGCGTGGTCGCGACAAAACTTGCATGAGTAGTTGCAGGCACTGACCGGCTCGACCTGGGCGTACAGCGGGCCTGCGAACGTCGTGGATCGCGTCTTGGCCCCGCACCAAACCCGCGCAAACGAACCCAGCCTGCGCGCGTGCCGCCCTAGCTTGCCCAACCCGCCGGAGGAGTTGTACTTGACGGCAAGTCGATTGCCGTTCGTGGTATGAACTGAGTGGTCTCGATCCCCCGCGGCATCCGATTTGGATCGCTCTGCGCGATCCTCAACTAGACTTTCGGACATATACCCATACCCCCTGCGACCGCCTACGCCCGTTGAACGGGCGCCGACGCCCAATAGATCCGCATATTGCTGAGAGCGGCCCGGCCCGACACCTACACCACGATCCCAGCAGTGGAATCTAGCATACCGTAAGCGGCCGCGAAAGAGTAGGGTCTTCACGCGGGATGCACGGGGGTCTCCGCTTCGCAATCGTACTATCGGCAATCGCCCGTTTTCGCACTACCCGCCCGAGTTCAGCGAAATCTGCCCCGATTTGTCGCGATGAACGTGCCACGAGTAGCCGTCGTCGAGGGTAATGCGGTACGTGCCAGGCAGCGTCGCGAGGGGGAATTCGCCGCTGGAATCAACGGTCTCACGCCTGCTCCGCTTGATTTCGGAAATCGCAGCCTCCAGTCGCGAAACCACTGGTTTCTGCCGGCGAGGGGCCGCGTAGAGCCCCCCGTCACGGTTCCACGGCTCGTCGTCGGTGATACTCCACCACACCCAGCCGATGATTCGCGGCTTGCTCATGGCGAGATGCAGCGTATCGACGGCGGCCGCAGCCTGAGACTGCTCGTTCCACGGTCCCCACGCGTAGCCATTCTTGTCGCCTCGCTTGGTGCCGCCTGGGAAATTGCATTCGCTGATGATAAGCGGCAACCCCAAGTCGGTTAGCCGGTCCCAATAGAGGCTAGTATCGAGCAAGTCGCGACACGGTTCGGCCACATCCAGTTTGAACATGGGTCGATCCACGCGCAGGCCGGGATACCACTCTAGGCCCAGCACGTCCGGCTTGTGTTGCGTCGCAAGGAGTCGCGCGAAGAATCGGGGCGTGCTCAGGACGGTCCGGGTCGACGGAGGCTTGTTCGCTTCGAGGCCCCGCTCCCAGTCGAAATCGTTCACAAGTACCTTCGCGCCGGGCACCCGTGATCGCAGCTCGCCGACGAGGGCTGAGACCATCTTGGCGCGGTCGTCGAGCATGAGATCGCCGTACGCGTTGCTCGACGGTTCGTTGATCGCCTCCCACAGGCAGATGGATGATTCCATGCGCCGGCCGTAGTCGGCAGCGACCGTTTCCAACTGCTTTTTCGCGGCCTGCGTGAATGCTGATCCTTTTAGGTTCTTGACGCGCTTGGGCAGGCTGGATTGGACAATGCTGTGCGCCGATAGGCGGTAGCCCAACTCAACCAGCTTGGAAAACCCGAGAGACCGATCCCACTGCTGCGGTTTGTACCGGCCGTCGTCGCCGACGAGTTGATCCCAGAACAACGGCAGGACGTAGAAGTTGAAACCGGCGCGGCGCAACTCGGAGTAGTAGGATTCAACATCGCTCGCCGGCGTACGTTTGAGCACGAAACCGAACGATTGGCCAACGCCGATGTGGAAGTCGGGCTCGATGAGCTGGACGGTGGCGCTGACGCCCGGTTTCAGCAAACCCGGCTTGGGTGTAGGAATCTTGACGGGCGGTCCGGCTGCAGTACCGGCTTCGATCAGGCTGAGCGATCGGCGCCGGACTGTCTCGCGACTCAGGCGCAGCAACCGTTCAAGGGCTCCGTCGGCCGCCGCCGCTTGCTGCTTGAGGGAAGGGAGTTTTTCGGCGGCAGTCAACTCGTCTGCCAACGCGCGGATTTGTCCAGCGAAAGGCGAAGCGGGTTCCAGGTTGTCGTAGTCTCGCAGCTTCCGCAACCGCGTGTACGCCAATTCGAGATTGAGCAGCACGACTCCATCTTGACTTGCGCGCTGGATCCCTGCGCCGCGACCGTCGGCCTGCAACCAGACTTTGAACTCAGTACCGACGGGCCAAAACATGACCTCCAAGGCGGCGGGCTTCTTTGTGTCAAACTGAAGAACGGGAACACTCGCGGAGCGCCCGTCCACATCCACCGACCGCTCGTCGACGGTCATCGCGACGGCCTCGCCGGCCTCGTCGGTGAGGAAACACCACGCGCCGGCGGAAGTTCCGCGCTCGACCATTCGCCGCACGTTCAGAATCCTGCCGTCGGCGTCGAACGCTACGAGCGAAACGCCTCCGGGTCCACGTGCCTGCGCACGTTTGGTGTTTCGACTCGTTGACATGGATCTTATCGCGACGGAGCGTTTTCCCCGCGCACCGCCGTCCTTGCCGGCGAGATCGACGATGAACACTCGGTCGAGCTTCGCGGAGTCGAGCAGGCCGGTCGCGCCGGCCCCAAACGGCTTGAGGTCGGTGGGCAACAGGTGGACGGTCTGCCAATTTCGCGAGACGTTGAAATGCGTCAGGAATATCTTCTTGTCGGTCTGATCGAAACGGATGAACAGTGGCCCATCGCGATCACTCTTGACCTCGAAGGAGAGACGCTTCATCGCCTTCCACGGCGCGCCGGCTGCACAGGTGATGGTCGAGGGCTCTTTGCCGTAATCGAATCGCCAGTTCAGAACCGTCGCGTTTGCATCTCGGTCCGTTGTCAGCTTTCCCGCAAGCGAGACCCATCCCGCGGCGGGATCGTCTCGGTCGCCGGAAGATGCCGCACTGCATCCCGCCGGCAACAACAACAGGAGGATCGTCCACACCGTCACGATCGCGCCTCTCTGCATTCCGCTACTCCAGAAAGTACCCAGGGCTCTACGCGCTGCGGGGTTTTACGCCTTTGATTAGCGTGGTCACACCCATGAGGCTCCCTGGCAAGACCCACTCCAACGTATTGATGATGGCCATCCCCAGCTTCTCAGGGAACATCAGGAGAATCCGCTTGGACATCGGCACCTTGATGCCGAACTCGATCCGGTCGATGTGGAATCCTGCTTTCTTCAAGTAGCCAGCCAATTCCTTGTGGTCCAGCGGGTTGTCGAAGAAGTCTTCACTTGGGCCTGGGTCTCTTCGCAGCAATGCCCGCAGCGCGATTCGGATGCGATGGAATCGTTCGTAAGGACCGCGGTTTGGTGTGCTGATTAGAACTTGGCCATAGGCTGCCAGGACGCGGAACATCTCGTTCGCACACGTCTGCGGATTGGGGACGTGTTCCATGCACTCGGCGCTGAGAATGCCGTTCACCGAGCCGTCTTTCAGCGGGAGATTTTCTCCGTCGCCGAGGACGGCCATAACGTCGGCGTTGGATTCGTCCGTTTGTCTTGATCGCACCATTTGAACGTGTTGCGGGAGCACGTCCACACACACACCTTGGATGCCCATTCCAGGGTTGCGCTTTAGAAGATCGAATGTCAGGTAGCCCACGCCGCACCCGAGGTCGAGCACCGTGTCGTTGCGATTGACGTCCAGCAACTCCAGCATGCGTCCCTTGGTAAACTTGGACTCGTATTCGCTGACCAGTTTTGCGATGCGCGGCGTGTAGCCCAGTCTCTTCTCAAGCCATTCCGCGTGCGACGTATAGAGGCCGCTCTCGGGCATCAGGTTGATGAATTCATCCGCGATCCAGGTCTCACCGTGCTTGGATTTCTGGCCGTCGACCCCGATATGGAAGCAATGGACGCCGCCTCTGATCGGATACTCTTCTCCGCATTCTCGACACTTGATCTCGCCTTCCAGCACACCGACCTTATCTTCGGACTTCACGTCAAGATCGAGAGCCTCTGCACGGCACTTGCAACATCTCAGCTTTTCCACCCAGGACGTGTTAATCGGGTTCACTCCTTGTTCCTTGTTGCTCATTTTTTCACCAAGACGCTCAACCAGGGGTTGGCGAAACTCCCGCGTAGGACAGGCCAACTCCCGATCGTGTTGAAGTACAGATTCGCGGCTTTGCAGCCTAACCGCTGCGTGACGGTCTTATTCAGTCGCAGGAATCCCCAGTATCCTCGAATCGGTAGGGCACGCAGCGATTCGCATCCGCATTGCTCGACGAACAGATGGTGGAAGTCGTTCATGCTCTGCAGGAACGGATCCCAAGGCCAATGAAATCTAAACGGGTTGCCTTCAGTGTTGCGATGAAACAGGTCAAACGGGAACAAGCGATTTGGACCCGTGTAGTTGATCAGCCCTCCGCGTCGCGTGACGCGGACACTGCCCGCGACGTAGTCCAGCCGGGGCTGCTCGTACCCCGGTGACGGGCTGCGTGCGTCGCCGTCACAGCCGACGTGCTCTAGAACGCCCGCGGAGAAAATAAAATCGAATGTGTCGTCCGGGAACGGCATAGATTGACCATTGGCGATCACCAGATTCTGCGGAAACTTCCGCCGAGGCCAATGCATCGCTCTGTGTCCCGAATCGACACCCCACGCGTCGTACCCGGCTTCTCGAAGCAGGTCGACGCTTCGGGCAACGCCGCAACCCACGTCCAGGACTCTGATACTGCCGGACGGCGCATCGGGAAAGAGCTTGTTCAGCAGCGGGATCAGGTATCCCATCATCGTGACCTCGGCAGTCTTCTCTTCGTGCAGGGCCCGCTCGACGTTGTCTTCGTCGGCGAATCCCGCGCCCTCCAAAAAATCTGTATAGCCGAGCGCCGCTGTCTCGTACGTCTTCGTGCAACCGCTGCACTGCCATCCACGCTCGGATGTTTGCAACGGACCGAAACAGACGGGACAGGCGAATTCCACTGTGCTCGTTGTGCACTCACTGCTCATGGTGCGATCATCTCCGTCCGGCGGCCACTTGAATTCGCATTACGGTGCGCCAGTTCGCGATAGAGGTCAAGAAACTGCTCCGCGGCGCGCCGCCACGTGAACTGCGCGACGCGCTGCCGGCCCTTGGCGATCAGATCCGCCCTCAGCGATTCATCGTTTACCACTCGGGCCAGCGCATCGGCCACGGCGTCGGGGTCGTGAGGGTCTACGAGCAAAGCAGCGTCGCCGGCGATTTCCGGCAGACTCGTCACGTTGCTACACACGACGGGCAATCCATGGCCCATGGCTTCGAGAATCGGAAAACCAAAGCCCTCGTATAGCGAAATCAACGCCAACGCGGAAGCGCCCCCGTAAAACAAGGGCACCATCTCGTCGGGCACGTGGCCAGGTTGAATGATTTCTTGGCAATTCGGGGAGCGGTCGATCCGCTGCTGCGTCGCCTCGCACATGAATGTCTGCTTCGCCCCCAGCAGAACGAGTTGGCCGCTGAAGCGTTCGGACGCGCGAAGTTTCTCGTAGGCTTCGATCAACACCTGCACGTTCTTCCGCGGTTCGAGTCGACCTGTGTAGAGGATGTAAGGCTGACAAATGCCGTGGCGTTCCAAGGACGCAAGATCCGGCGATTGGTCGCCGTTACGCGGAAACTGAATATCGAGGCCGTTGTGTATAGCTTGTATCCGATTGTTCGCTCCGCCCGTCACGTCGAGAATATCACGCTTGGTCGTCTCCGACACCGTGACGATGACGTCGGCCCGACGCAGCGTCCAGTAGAATGTTTTCTTCAAGCGCCAAGCCAGCAATCTCGGATAGTGTTCCGTGAATCGCAGAAAACCCAGATCGTGGACAGTGGCCACCACCGGCACATTGCCCAGCAGCGGCGGCGTGACGAAACAGGAATGGAAGACGTCTGCCTTGACTTTCCGCAAGAGCTTCCCCGTCGCCAGCATCGTCCCGGTCTTGCCGCCAGGCCTCAAGACCCGACAAGCAGATCGGACGGACGGCGGAAGCACATCCATCGCGTCGGCGCGCGCGAGCACGGGGATAATCTCAACGTCGCCGCCGCGGAACTCGTCGTCCATCAAGGCGCTGAGCAGGCACCGCTCATAGACCTCGGTGCCGCCGGCACCGGTGCCCAATCGCTCCGCGAGGACCGCTACTTTGATCGGCGCATGGGTCATGTTTGCCGCTCTTGCCGTATTCGCCGCCAATTGGTCAACAGCTGCACCTGTGTCCGCGTCCAAAGACCCACGGCCGCGATCCACAGCAACGGATTCAGTCCGCCCCATCCGTGATGCTTATAGAAGTAGCGCAATGCCCCCCGATGGAAATCCCGAATGCCCAGGGGGCTGCGAATCCGTTTGGGTTGGTTCTGTTCGACGTGCAGAATCTCCGCGACAGGATAACACCAGACCTCCCAACCCGCTTTGCGGAGGCGCCGGAAGAAGTCAGCATCGACCCAGTAGACGAAGAACTTCGGATCGATACTCCCAACTCCCATGAGCGCAGACCGGCGGACAAGGACAGCTGCGAATGCGGTCCAGTCGCAGGAGAACGGCTCATCGCAGGCTTGCTCTTCGCTCTTGAGGAATCGTCGCGTGATCGAATTCCCCGGCCAAATCTTGCTCAACAGTGTTTGCCGCCCGAACAGCGCGTTGAGCGGACTCGGAAATCGCCGCGCCGTCATCTGGATCGCCCCCGTCACATCGCGCACGCGGGGAGCTACCGCACCGAGCTTCGGATTGGCCACTGCAAACTTCAAGATGGCATCGATGCAACCCGCCTGAACAATCGTGTCGCTGTCGAGAATGAACAGCCACTCACCCTTCGATTGGGCCGCCAGATAGTGCAACCCTGGCGCGAGCCCCCGATTCTCATCCCACCGCGTCAGACGCACATCTGGGTACTGATCGGCGATCAAATCCGGCGCTCCATCGGTGGATCGGTTGTCCACCACGAGCACCTCGGACTTGCCCTCGGGCAGATGCTCGTACAGGCTCTTCAGGCAGCGCGAGACGTCGTCCTTGTGGTTGAAGTTGACCATGATGACTGAGATAACGCATTCACTCATGACTCACCTCAATGCAGTATCAGGCGCAACCGTTGACTCGCCGCCCCGCGCCTCACCCATCTCGCTCGACAGCACCCCGTAGGCTCCACACATTCCGATGATAAGCCAAGCGTGCGGCATTCCCTTGTCGAACAGGTCCATCGCAAAACCGGAAACAAGAAAAACCAACACGCTGATGTTCAGGCCATGCCCCACGCGCGCCATGTCCGGACGCCCCAATTCCGCGAACTCGGCTATCGATTTGCGCATCCGGGAGTGGGCCATCCAAAAGAACAACATCAGGACCGAGAGCCCGAACGCACCTGTCTGCGAAGCCACCTGAATGTACGCGTTGTGCGGCGATACGGCGTGCTCCTTGTCGGGATAGCTTGTGTAGTAGTCAAAGATGCCATATCGGTTGCCATACCCCACGCCGAGAAACGGGTGATCCACGTACTGCCTCGCCGCGGCATCCAGAACCTCCAGCCTCGTGGCGATGCTCACTTCCTTTTTACTGAACGCCTCGCCGCTCAACACGCGGTCACGATAGCTCTTGGGCGCAGCGACGGCAAGAACGCAGCACGCGACAAAACCCACCATGATGACGGCCGGGCTGATTCGAATCAGCCGGCGCATGACCATTAGCACAATACAGGCTGCTATGAGCACGACTCCCGTCCGAGCGTACGTCGCCATGATGGTGCCCAGAAAGATGGCCAGGAGAACCAGCGGAAGGAGCTGTCGGACGTCGCCCCGCTTCGCGTTGGCCATCAAAACCACCGTCGGGGCAAACACCAAGCAGATGTTCAGAGCAAGCATGATGGAGTGACCACTCGCGCCGCTCGATCGCTCCACGTTCACGCCGGCCATGATACCAGTGCCCACATTCCGCTCCACGCCCGATCTTCGATCACCCTTATCCTCCCAACCGTAACGCACGTCGAACGCCGTCTGCGGCATGAATCGCTGCACGAGCGCATACGAAGAAAACACCGCAGACACAAGAATAAACAGCGTCAGGCACAGCTTGAGCACCTTGACGCTATCCAGCAGCTGAACCACAAGGAAGAAAAACACGACCGTAGTCGCCAGACGAAACAGCGCCTCGGTTCCGTTCTTACTTTCCGCCGAACCAATAAGACTCAACGCCGCCACACACCAAAACCCCGGCAGTAAGTACATCCACGGAAGCCGCCGGAATCGGATCCTCCGCATCGCGAAGTGAATGGCCCATGCCACCAGCGTCACAATCGTCAGGACCTTCGACACCGTAAGCGCCAGACGCTCCGTAAGATAGCCAACCCGACCGGCTGTCTCCATGGGAATGGCGCACGCCGTCAACAGCAAGCCCCATCGTGGGTTGCGCATGATCAAGAGACTTAACCCCACGCCGCCACACGCGCCAAGCACGAGGAGCATTTCCTTACTTGATTGGAACGCCGCCACCATCATGACTTACAAATCCGCTGTCGAACAACGCCACCCAAGAACGAGGCCACAACGCCAATCAAGAGTACGTCAAATGGCAGCCGCAGCCGAATCCGTGTGATGAACGCCGCGTAGATGAGCGCGCTAGTGAAATACACAACAACAAACAGCACTTCCAAGTCGGACGGCTTGTGCCAACGCACCAACAACAAGCGAACGACGAACAAGGCCAACAACGGCCCGTACGTCAGGAGCATGACGAGGTCCTTCATTCGCGACGATTCTCCCTGCTCGCCGAGCGTATTGGTGTAATTGAAGTAGTTCAGCAGTTTCTTGAAGTACAAAGTCGCTGTTCGCAGCTTGTTGTCGACCATGTACTCCACAGCCTTGGACCGGTAGAACGCGTCCCTTACCACTTCGTTCATCCCCAGCGCGGCAGCTTCCCGGTTGTATTCAGACATATCCAGCCACGCCCCCGTATTGGGCGTCGTTTCCGGAGAGTTTCCGAAGAGAAGGTTGAGTCCGCTGTTGCACGAAATGTATGAGAACGCGCCAAAGACCATGTAGTTCCGCACGCACCACACGCCGATCGGCAACGCTGCCACCCCAATTGTGATGGCCATCCCCTTGGCACCCCGTTTGCCGTCCAATACCACAAAGAACGCAGCACAAACACCGAGCACGAATGTGAAGAACGGAGCAGCGAGGATCAGGAAACCAAACAGCACGCCGCACAGAACATACGCCCGTATCCGCTTTTCTTTCCGCATCAAGAGCGTCACAATGAGGAGGAAGAGGCAGATCGATATCGTCTGCGGATACAGCGTTCCGGCGGTATAGAACAAGACCGGGTAGCAGAGCACGAGCACGGCGCCAATGCTGGCTGCACACGCGGAGGAATGGGTCTTCATTAGCTTGTGCAGCAGGTAAATACCGAACGACATCGCGAGGAAGTTAAGCACGCGCAGGTGGACGATACTCGCGCCGCAACGCACCAACAACGCGAGTAGCCCCGGATAGCCAGGCGGCCGAAACGCTGTGAGGTTCTCTCCGTCGACCGTGAATCGGCCCTCCGTCGCGATGTTCACCGCCAGGTGATAGTCGTCGCGCTCGTCGGGATACCGCAGTGTATTCCCAAGATAAATGGAGTAGCCAATGCCCGCCAGCATGACGACCGATACCACCGTGACTAGAATCGCGTGGGTCCGGTGCTCGGCAATGCGCCCGAGTCGCACGACGAGCGTCCGGTCGAGTATACCGGGTCCATTGGGTGTATTGTCTGGCTGGTTCGCATTCATGATTAACGACGCCGGAGTTTCACCCAATCCAGCCCAAACAGATAGGATTGCGCGGCGACGCGGTTGGCGCCAACAATCGATGCGACCAGCCTGTGCTCCCTCGCGTCCAACGCATGCACCCCGAGCGAGCGCAGTTTGCCCGGGATCACGGTCGGGTGGTAGAGGTCATAGGCATCGCCGACTTCCCGCCCATCCAGGCTGAACCGGACGATGCCGTAATCGCTCGCTTTGGTCAGCCTAACTAGGATCTCGTAGTCCCCGCCCTCGCGCACGGGCAGGGCAAGCGTCAGACGATCGCCCGGACGCGCCCCGCTCCAAAAGAGTTGCGCGTCGCCACTCCAATGACCTTCGTAGTTGAACAACTCCTGCCTTTCGGCTGCACCGCCTGTCGAATCGAGGACTCGAAGATGTTCTCCTTCAAGCACGCCCTCCTCGACATGAATGCGCGGTTCGGCATAGTAGTCGTTGCGATCGTCCATCGGCACACGCTCATACGCATCGTTACCGCCGGGTGCCAGATACCAATACGCAGTTGAGGCATACAGTGTCTGGCTGCGGTTTAGAAGGTACTTTTCAACGACCCCATGAAAGGAATCTTGGAAAGGGACATTGTCAGAGATATGCCAGCGATTGACGGAGACGTTCCCCCGGTTATTCCCATCATTGCGCGTTTGATTATGGAAAGGTCTGTTGAAGACTTCCGGACTGCACCACGCGTATCCGAAGTAGTCTTCCGAGCCCGTTCCGAACGTCGACGGAAACGTCTCGCCGTCGACGAAGAACTTCTCATCCCCCTCGCCCCACCAGTGGCCACGGGGGTTCCAAACGTGAAGCGATACGCCGCAGTAGCGTCCACTCCCGCGCGTTTCCAGAAGTGTCCAGTCCATCCATCGCTCGGGGTCCTGGGGCGACTTCGCATCGCGGTGCCATTTGGC
>JAJDDU010000131.1 GCA_029260155.1 Phycisphaerae bacterium
CACCGCCGGGGCGGTGCGTGCGACCTCGATCTTGTCCGTCTGCTCGGCGCCGACGAGGAAGGTCTGACTCTGAGGCGTTTCGTCGCTTAGCACGTCGATGACGAACGTGCCAACCGCATCGCTCGATACGCGATACGTGAACGTCGCCAGATACGCCCGGCCAGTCGTCTCGACATGGCCATCGTACAGCCCGCTGAGCATCTGACCCGTCTCGATGTTGAACGCGTCGAACGCGTCGGCTTCATCGGCGAAGGCGGAGTCTGCGCGATTCTCGATCTCGATGTTCACCAGATCGACAGCACCCGTGCGACCGCCGCTGACTGCGGTGTGTAATTGATATGCGCTGAGGAGGACGCTTGCGCTTCCTGCCCGTCGCTTACGCTCAGGACTCTGAAGGGTGGCGAAGACGCGCACCGCGATTTCGTCACCGGGGCGCACAGCGCGACGATCCACCACCGCGGTCAGCGTGGCTTCGCCGACAACGTTGGGCTCGGATGAAACCTCGGGCGCCGGAACGCAACTGCACGTATTCGTGCCGGCGAAACAGGTCAGCGCGTGCAGCGCGTCGGCCAAGTTGCAGAAACTGTCGGGGGCGCAGTCGCCGAGCGGACCGCCGGCGTCGATGTTGATCTCGTCGCAGGTGTTCGTGCCGGCGAAGCACGTCAAAGCGTGCAGCGCGTCGGCCAGGTTACAGAAATCGTCGATCGGACAGTCGCCCAGCGCCCGGCCCATGTCGGCTGGGTGAATCTTGCCAATGCCGTTGCACGTCCCGGCGTTGCACTCCCACCAAGTGCACACGTCGTCGGTGATGCCGTCCGTGTTCAGGTCCGCGCAGTCTGCCGCCGTCGTGCATGCCATGCTCTCGACCACCACGATGTCGAGCGGTTGATACAGGGCGAAGATCGCGCCGAGTCCCGTCTCATCACCCAGGATGCTGCCTCCGTTGGGAGGTCCGCCCAGCGGGATGAAATCCAACGTGAACGTGCCCAGAGCAGTACCGGATGCTGCAAACTTGAACTCTCCGAGATAGCCGAGGGCGATCGCGTGACCGTTTCCAATGGGGAGATTGGTTGCGAACGCCATTCCGTCCGGCAAGCCGGTCTCGCTGCAGAACGGGGACGGCTGATCGCTGGAGAACACCCAATCCGGATCGGTGACGTCAACCAACAGCGAGTCGCAGCCGTTGGGATCGGCGTTGTTGACGTAGTCGACGGTTCCGGTGGCCCCGCCTTGTGGCGTCGCGGTGCCGCCCGTTGAAATCTGATAGCTGCCGAGCAGTTGTGTCTCGGTATCCGCCACCCACACTTCGATGGTCGCGCTCGCGCCCTGCCCCATGGTGATGGTCGTCGCCCCCGCCGCTGGTGCCAACGCCTCAAACCCAGGCCGAACCATAAACACACGCGTGTTACCGGGGTCGGGTTGGCAGGCGCCGCCCGCGCAGACTCCCGACCCGCCGTCGCAGGGGCCGCCCTCGTTGGCCGGCGTCAACACATCGCAGTTGCCTGCGCCGCCGCCGCTGTTACACGAGGCGTTATTGCAGTCATCGCCGGCCGCTGAGCAATCCGGCGGGCTGCCGCCGGTGCACGTGCCCGACGAGCAGGAATCACCGATTGTGCACGGATCACCGTCGTCGCACGCCCCGCCCACCGGAGGAAACGAACAACTCCCACCGACGCACACATCATCCGTGCATACGTTTCCATCGAAGCACACCACCGGCGATCCAGATTGACAAGATCCGCCCGAACAGGCGTCGCCGGTTGTGCACGGATCACCGTCATCACACGGCAGCGTGTTGGGTGTGTTGACGCACGTGCCCGCATTGCAAACATCCGTCGTACATGGAAGACCGTCATCGCAATCCGGCGGCGTGCAAGTTGCCGCGACGCAGCTGATATTCAGCGTCCCGGAACCGGTCGCGCCATTGAACCCGCCCACCCGTAGCTTGTAGCACGCGCCGCTTGTTACCGCGGTCACCACTTCTGACGTGTTTCCGGTGCAACCGGTCGTGTCGTCGTCGCAGGCGAGTAGTGTCGTCGGTGGGCACGTACAACCCGAATAAACCGCGATCTTCGTGTCATATGACGCCGAACTGCATGTGCTGACCGTCAGATCTCCCGTGCAGCTTGCGGTGTAGTCGAACCAAAGATCCGAACCCACTTGGTTGTCACCGAACCCGTCCTCACATTCAGTGTGCGCAGCGCCGTCTGTCGTTGCCCCCGTCGTGTCAAACGCGGTGGCACCGTCGGTGACGGTCGTCGCATTCGCGCAGGTATCGACGCTCTCTACCTGGCACGTGGCGCTACATCCGTCGCCCGGCGTGGTGTTGCCGTCGTCGCACCCCTCACCGGTTTCGACAACGCCGTTTCCGCAAACCGGCCCGGAACACGATCCACACCCCAATGGCTCCACTCCGTCCACGCAGATCTGATCCCATTCAGTGTTGCAGCAATAGGGATCCGCCGCGCACACGCAGCTTTCGATGGTCGCATTGCTGCATCCCGAGCCATGCCCCGTTTCGCAGCAGTTGTGGCCAATCCCCTCCGATTGACAGTTCGCATCGCAGCCGTCACCCGGAGTCGTGTTTCCGTCGTCACACTGCTCTCCGGCTTCGATCACGCCGTTCCCGCAGACTGGTTCGAGGAGGCAGTTCGCGTCGCAGCCGTCGCCGGGCGTCGTATTGCCGTCGTCGCACTCCTCGCCCGGTTCGGTCACGCCATTGCCGCAAGTGTGTTCAAAAAGGCAATTCGCGTCGCAGCCATCTCCCGCCGTCGTATTGCCGTCATCACACTCTTCGCCGCCCTGAACGATCCCGTCGCCGCAGACAGCGTTACCGACTGCATAGACGGCTGGGCGATAGTGCTCAAGGCTGCATCGCATACGACGGGCCTGCTCCGAGGTGAACTCTTCCATGCAGAGATCGTCGGAGTAGTCCATGTAGTTGTGAAACGGGTCCGACGTCGAGCATGAATTGGCGTCGCTACATCCAGATGTCGAATTGGCCTGGGGATTCGTATCGCAGATCAGATCACTGGTCGTGTAGCACGACGCCGTCCCGCAACCACCCGAAAATGTGTGCTCCAGCCCCATGTAGTGACCGATTTCGTGTGTTGCGGTCCGTCCCTGGTCAAACGGTGGACCAATGGGCCCATTTCGGCCGAACGAAGACCATAGAACAACCACGCGATCGGCATTTGATCCTGCGATCCCACCCTGCGGAAGATCCGGCACATATCCCAGATACCCGCCGGCTGTGTTCGTGTAGATGTTCATGTACAGATTGGTGTCCCACGCCAGTGCATCCCAATAGGACCCACCATCATTGAACCAAGTGTTGTTGGTGCTGTAGGTGATCCCGGTTGTGGGAAGGCCCGCGGGGTCTTCGGTGGCAAGGTAGAACTCGACCTCGATATTCGTGCCGTTGGCTCCATTGCTGCCCAGCAATGCGAGAAAGTCCTCATTCAGGATGTCGATCTGGCTTTGAACCATCGTCGAGCTAATGAAGCCCGATCCGCTGGTGTTCTGAATTACGTGGACAACAATGGGAATGCGGTAGCGCGCGACGGAAGGATCGTAGATCGCCGCGGGGTTCGTCAGGGTATACGTACAGTCACTGCCGGACCCGCCTTCCGCCAAGGGGGCGCGCACGGGCGCGGTCCCGCACCGGGCGCCTCGCTTCTTGAAGAAATCCGAGTTCGCGTAGGCTTGCCAGGAGTCGAACACCAGATTGCCCGCGGCGATCTTCCCGTCGGGTCTTTCGATGACAGTCGATGTGACGGCCTCACGGGTACCGGCGACCGGTGTCGACGCCCCAAGTACGGTAGTCACAGTCACGGCCAGACCAATGGTGACAAATCCGATCCTGCTCATATTCAACTCGCCTCCTTTGCAATAACAACGCTCTTGCAAGGCTCGATGCTCTTCGAGCCGTCACGCCTGCGCAGCGAGCGCGGCGGACGATTCCATACGCTGGCCCTAGCAACAATCCGATGCAACGCCCCGCGCCGAAGGCACACAAGGCGTACGCATGTGTTACCGAATACTCCCCGCCGAACCCGTGGTTACCACCACCACTGCCGGCGCGGTGCGCGCCACCTCGATCTTGTCTGTTTGCTCCGCACCAATCAGCATTGTTTGGTTGGCTTCGTTGTGCAGCACGTCCACGACAAAGGTACCCGCTGCATCCCCCTGCACGCGGTATGTGAATGTCGCGAGGTACGCTCCGCCGGACATCTCGACATGCCCGCCGTACAGCCCGGCCAGCATTTGACCCGTCTCGACGTTGAACGCGTCGAAAGTGTCGTTTGAATCGCCAAAGACGAAGTTCTTGTGGTCTTCGATCTCGATGCCCATGAGCTCCAGCGAGCCACTGCGACCGCCGCTGACCGAGGTGTGTAATTGATAGGCGCTGACGAGGACGCTGTCGCGTACTGCCTCTTGCTCACGGTCGGGGGGGCTCTGTTGTGTCATGAATACGCGGACCCGGACCTCGTCACCCGGTGCGACCGCTCGATCGTCGGCCACCGAGAAGAGCGTCACTTCGCCCACCACGTTCGGTTCATGCTGCGCTTCGGGAGCCGGACCGCAACTGCACGTATTCGTGCCGGCGAAACAGGTCAGCGCGTGCAGCGCGTCGGCCAAGTTGCAGAAACCGTCGGGGGTGCAGCCACCGAGCGCGCTGCCGGCGTCGATGTTGATTACGTCGCAGGTGTTCGTGCCGGCGAAGCATGTCAAAGCGTGCAGCGCGTCTGCCAGGTTGCAGAAATCGTCGATCGGGCATTCACCCAGCGGCATGCCCATGTCAGATGGGTGAATCTTGGCGATGTCGTCGCACGTCCCGGCGTTGCACTCCCACCACACGCACACATCATCCGTGATGCCATCTGTGTTCTGGTCCGCGCAGTCCGCAGCCGTCACGCACGGAATACTCTCGGTCACGACGATGTTGACCGGCTGGAGTGTCGCGTAGACCGGATCGAGTCCGCTTTCATCGCCCAGGACGCTCCCGCCGTTGGGCGGCAAACCAATGGGGATGAAGTCCAACGTGAACGTCCCCAGTGCATCACCGGATGCTGCGAACTGGAATTCCCCGAGATACCCGAGCGTGATTGCGTGACCATTGCCAATCGGGAGATTTGTTGCGAACGCAATGCCACCCGGCAAACCCGTCTCACTGCAAAACGGGGCTGGCTGATCGCTGAAGAATACCCAATCCGGATCGGTGACGTCGACCAGCAATGAATCACATCCCAGCGGGTCGGCATTGTCTACGTAGACCACTGTCCCGGTTGCCCCCGCTTCGGGCGTCGCAGCCCCTGCCAGAGATATCTGGTAGTTACCGAGCAACTGCCCTTCCGTATCCGAAAGCCATACCTCCATGGTTACGGCTCCACCTTGGGTCATGTTGATCGTGGTGGGTCCCGAACTCGCAGCCGAAGCCTCCATGCCGGGGCGCGTCATGAAAACGCGCGTATTGCCGGGGTCGGGCACGCATTCACCACTCGCACAAATGAGCGAGACGCCGCATGAAATGCCGTCGGGCAACGGCGACAGCACGTCACAATTGCCCGTCGCTCCGCCGGGATTGCACGAGGCGGAGTTGCACGCGTCTCCCGAGCTGGAACAATCCGGCGCTCCGCCGCTACCGCACGTGCCGGACTGGCATATGTCATCGACCGTGCAAGGATCGCCGTCCTCGCAGCCCGTACCATTGCCAACCGGCGTGACAACGTCACAGTTGCCGTCGGACCCACCTGCGTCGCACGAGGCGACGTTGCACTGATCGCCCAGACCGGAACAATTCGGCGGATTACCGCCCGCGCACGTTCCTGCCTGACACGTCTCGCCGACGATGCAAGCGTCGCTGTCGTCGCATACCGTACCGTTGCTCATCGGCGTGAGCGTGTCGCAGTTGCCAACGCCGCCGCCCAAGTCGCACGACGCCACGTTGCACTGATCACCATCGCCACTGCAGTCAACCGGCGTGCCCTCGCACGAGTTCGGGCCTGTGCAGACATCGTTGATCGTGCACGGGTTGCCGTCGTCGCACGGATCTTCGCATGGCTCGCACACGACATCCCAGATCCTAAACGCATCCACGCCCGCCTCGACCACCGAACCGGAACCCAAGTCTGATGCGTGGAATCGCACGCGCGTCTGAGAACCGGGCGTTACGAATTGGGAAACGTCGAACTCCTTCACGAACCAGCCGCCGTCCACTTCCGAACCGGTCGGACCAACCGTTTCCAGGCTGACCCAACTGCCCCCATTGTTGCCCGAAATCTCAACATCAAAGACATCCGCCTCGGGACTTGCGCCGGCCGTGTTGGAGTACCATCGTGCATACGACACGCGCGGAGCCACCAAGCCCGAGAGGTTGATCGCCTCCGACATCAGCGTCGTCGTGCCTCCGTCGACATCGCTGTTGCAAGAGTTGGCAGCGCTGTTGTCCGTCAGCCAGCACCGCCCCGAGCCGTCAAAATCAGTAGCAGGATCACCGCGGCTGCAGATCACCGGGATCCCGCGATCCCATTGGCCGTCCGTGGCGTTTCCGGAAACCGTCCACCCCGGATTGGTCTCAAAATCGTGCGATAAGATCGTGACCGTCCCAGTTGCGGAAATGGTTGAAAACGTGCTCGCCGGCGCGCCGGGCGGATCGGTGAACGTCGCACCACCCACCGCAACGGCGCTGAAATAGTACTGAATGTCCTCGCCACAGTTCGCCCCGGGAAGAGTTGCGATGTACTGGTTGGCGACGATCTCGCTCATCGAGACGGTTGTGAAAGTACCGCTGTTTCCGATGCGATGGCTCACTGTTCCCGAACCAGCGATGGGAGTGCCACCAAGTGACACAGCGTCCACGCGAACATCCGTCGTCACGTTCGGAAGAGCGAAATCAGGCCGCCCGTTCGGATAGGTAAATCCGATCGGATCGATCACGGGGCAATCCAAGCCATGCGCCCCAAAGCCGGTGCAGATCTCATTGTGGTGCGGCGTGCCGTTGTTGATGTTGCCGTCGTCATCGTCCAGAACCAGGAAGTCAACAGTGATGTCAGCGGCGATACTCGAACCGCTGTGCATCAAAACCGAGTTGATCGCCAGGTTCGACAGAATATCGATGTAGGTCCCAGGGTTGGTGATCGCCAACTGGTTCCGCGTGTCCCACACGCAGCCGGACAGCAACTGACCGCAATCGTGGATCTCGCTTCCGCAGGTGGAGCACGACCCCGCTGAAAACTGGCAGGAGTTGTCTGCGTTGCGGAGAGACCCGCTGCAACTCCCGAAGAAGCCGAGACCAAGACGCGGGTCGTCGAGAATCAGAACGCTCAAAACGTCGCCGAACCCCTCGCCGTACGCGCCCTGCCCGCTGCCGCCCACCGAGACGACGTGGTGACCGAATTCGTGCTGCACAACCGACGACCAAGCAGTATTCGGAGTCGAACCGCTGGCGGCGCAAAACCGAAGATTGTCCCCTTGATACTGAGCGTTGCCAGGGCAGAATCCGGTCGGCGCTTCGTTCACCGTGATGCTGAACTCGGTCTGCCCGGCAATCACTGGATAACTCGGATTGTAGGTCAGTGTAAAATCGCGTGCGATGTTGGCTTGAACGTACGCATTGACCTCCGCCCGATTGAATTCGCTGGTATTGGCTGAGTTGTGCAGAAAGTTCGCAGGCCCCGGGGGAACCGCGAGCGTCGACAGCACGGTGCTAGTTCCACCCAGATTGTTGACTACGAATCGTTGGCCGCGAATCGGCGAATCCACTGTGACCTGACCGGATCCGGCGTTGGGAATCACGTAGTCGCCGCTGATGTCGGCAAACACCTGCGTGGCGCCGATGTTGACCCGCGCGTACGGCATGGTGGTCGGTAATTCAGGTTCACAAACGTCCGTCCCAGGCCCCGTGGAGGCCATCCCCGTGACATTGCCCGCGACGTCGACGCTCAACAACTGATTTTCCTGGTACAGGATTTGTCCCGTGGCAGCATCGGCCACGAAGAGCCACTTCTCCGCGTCCCCGTTGACCCGCACGCCGTTGTCCCCGACGAAACGGTACGCCACGGTCGGTGCAACCACCATGTCGTCCACGCCTGCCCAGATGACCAATTCGGGCGCGGTAAACTGCGTCAGTGCGAGCACAGTCTCTTTCGCCGTCGCGACACCCTTGGACGAATCACGCACGCCGTTTGCAAGCGGAACAAACCCGCCCAAGTCCCGCAGACCGTTGGACGCCAGGACCAGCGGATAACCCCGTTCGTTGCGAACAAGAAGCCGTAGATCGGCTCGAAAAACCGGAATCCCCGATTTCCACTGCGTGTAATAGACCAGCGTAAACTTGTAGCTACCGGTGGCCGCGTCGAACATCACTGGTTGCGTGTGACGCTCATCTGCCAGCGGACCGCGCGGATCCAGGTCGTCCATACCAACGCCGAAGACTCCCGAGTGAAGGCGCCGAAAACGCTCGGCTGTATCCTCCGGACTCAGTCCGCGCGACAGAGCCTCGCCGTACACCCGCGTCGTCCGCCCGGCAACTTCCACGAAGCCCGCCTGCGGATGCTGCGCTGAAAACACCGCCATCGCCGCCGATCGGTCGCCCGATTCCGATTCCGCCCCCGATGACGCCAAAGACATCGCGCCAAACACTGCCACCGCCATTGCAAGACGACCGACGACCGCTTTCATGTCATGCTCCGATTGGTTTTGATCCGGGCAGCGCGCGTGACCGTCGCGCGTGCGCTTGAGCTTCGCGAGGAAATCGCTTTCTCAGGCGGGCTCGCTTTTCCTTCACAAATGATACTGTTATCGGCACGCAACAGCAACGCTGGAATCGCAGCGCAACCACGGGGTCGCGCACCGCTGGGTACGTGCACCTTGTGTGGCATGACCACCCAAACGTCGCCGTGCAACTCGAAATGGGGTGCACACTCCAGCCCGACGAGGTCGCGTACGCTGTAGGAATCGTTTATACTGTCACGCTGGAGGCGGCTGATACCCGCGGCGAAGTCCGCCCGGGGGAGGAGCGAACTGCATGCATTGGGGACGCGTAACGACGGCGGTCGGTGTATACGCACTGTCATCAGTACTGGCTGGCCCCACGTGCCGGGCTGATTCGCCGACCTGCGCGAGCGCCACGACACGGCTAACCGAAGACTACTCCTTCATTGTCGCGAACGCAGATTACGACGACGCCGATGGCGATCCCGAATCCGGGAGTCTCTTCCGCTGGCTGGTGAGCGGTTTTCCCGTCGAATTTGGCGAAGTCGGGGAATTGCTGCTCCTCAACCTCGACGATTCCGTGGCCGGAACAGGTGGCGAGACGCCGGCGGTGGCCGAGGGAGTCGCATATGAAGCAGGGCGCTGGGGCTCGGCGCTGGCGCTTGAATCCGGCGGGAGTGTACGATTTGCGCGCGAGGGAAACCTCGATTTGGACGAAGGCATGATCGAGATGTGGATCGCGCCGCGCGCCGATGGGGACGACCCGGTCTACACCGACCGTTCGCATCACCTGTTCCAGTACATCGCCCCCAACGGCGATTTCATCTCCATCACGCAGGACGGCGATACCGGCGTGCTCTTCGCCGGCGGGACGGTGCAAGGCCAATGGCAGACAGCATTCAGCAGTGTCGTGACTACACGCGACTGGAACGCCGGCGATTGGCATCATCTGGCGTACACGTTCAGCCAGTCCGGCAACTTCATGCGCTTGTACGTAGACGGGGTGTGGGTGGCGGACGGCGACGAGGGACAATACCAACCTCCGCCGGCAACCGGCAGCGAGTTCTTCATAGGCAGCGACCCATGGTCAAACGAAGCCTACTACCTCATCGACGAGGTTCGCGTGTCGCGGCGCATCGCGACGCGAGAGGAGATCGTCGCCCGTGCAATCCGCGGGCAGCAGCCCAGGCCATACGAGTTGTGGTTTGCAACTTCGCAGTTGCTGGAAGGTGACGCCACCATACTCACCTTCACCCCGTCCAACAGTGACGAAATGGGGATGCCCTGCGTAAGCCAACCGATGACCTACCCCGGGATTCCAATCACCGATCCCGACCCGCCGAGCACGATCCTACCGCCAAACACGACCAGTCTTACGCTGTCGGTGAGGTCGAATTCGCCCACGGAATGCAGGTACGCGATGGCAAGTCCACTCGCGTACGACCAGATGACGCCGTTTGATACCGGGGCAGGGAGTAACTTACACGAGACGCTGATAACCAGCATCAATACAGACGCCAACGTAGTCACGCACGTCTATGTGCGTAGCGGAGCATCCCCTGATTTTCTGCTGGACCTGACGTATCGTTGCTTGTCGGATGTGAACCCGTCTTATCCGCGGACAGCCAATCTTTGGGGATCGTTGATGTTCCTTCCGCGGGGGATGGAGTACTCGTCGCGCATTGACCTTTGGCTGGGGGCGAACTTCAGTCCGAATCAGATTCGCGCGTTGCGCGAGTTGAACCCCGACATACGTGTGCTCACGTCCATCAGCGCCATCGACGCCAGCGGCTTGCCCGAGGATTTCTACCTGCACGACATCCACGGCAACCGTGTCGAGGTCTGGCCTGGCATACACCGGTTGAATCTGACCAAGGACTACGTCGCGGAACATCAGGCCGCGTTGGCCTACCGGCGCATCCTCAACAGCGATCTAATGTTCGACGGGTGCTTCTTCGACAACTTCATGACTACGCAGTCGTGGCAGGACCATGACATCTTCGGCGAACCATTTCTGTACGACCACGATGAAGACGGCGTCGTTGACGATCCCGACGTTTTCGACGCTGCCTGGAAGGCTGGAGTGTTTCACGAGATCGACCTGTTTCGTGAACTCATGCCCAACGCACTCACCACCGGGCATTCTATGGACATCCTCGAACCCGGGATCGCCCAAGCGTTCAACGGCATTGGCATCGGTTTCATGACCGCAAACGTGCTCGAGGGGCTGGCCGAGTTCAGCGACCTGTGGAGCCGCCTGGAAGCATGGCACACGCTCGCTGTCCCGCCTCATATCACCATGGTGGAGTCGTCACCACAGAACGAGATCGCCTACGGGTATGGCTACGCGCCCTGGAGTGACGTCTCAGCATCGACGTCCGAGTTCGCCCAATCGTATTACCCGTACGTGAGGTTCGGTCTCACGCTTACGCTGATGCACGACGGCTTCTTCGCGCACGAATTCGGCGATACCTGGCACGGCAACGACTGGTGGTACGACGAATTGGATTTCGATCTAGGCCAGCCGTTGGGGGTGGCGCGGTTCGTCCGTCTTGGCGACGAGCAGCCGGAAGAGCTGATTGAAAACGGCGGTTTCGAATCGCCAATCGAACCGCCGTGGTATTTGTGGTTCAATGAGGACACCGGCAGTGGGGCGACGCTTTCGCAAGACGCCGGCGACGCAGCCGAGGGCACCGCGTCGGCGCACATCGCCGTGACCGCCACCTCCGGCGAAGTTTGGGACGCCACCTTCACCCAACTCGATCGAGAATTGACGGCGGCAACCGAGTACAATGTTGTGTTCTGGGCCAAGGCTGACATCGCCCGAACCATCACGCTCAGCGCTCAGCATGGCGACCCGCCGTTCGACAATCTTGGTCTCTGGGAAATCGTTGTCATTGGCACTGAGTGGCAGGAGCACACCGTGGAGTTTGTCGCCGGCGAGACCACCAACGCATCGCGACTCCAGCTCATGTTCGGCAGCGTCGTTGGCACCGTATGGCTAGACGACGTGCGCCTTCGCGAGCGCCAGCCGCACGTGCTCCGCCGGGATTTCACAAATGGTGTCGCGCTGCTCAACCCCGAGCGCGAACCCTTGACCGTCGACATCGAACCGGGCTACCGCAGGCTCAACGGCGCCCAGGCGCCGCGATGGGAATACATCTCTGATGATGGTGACCTCGAATTCTCCGCGATCGGCGACTGGACGGAGGAGGCCTACGACAGCGACGTGTGGCAGGCGGTCGGGCCGTACTACCACGATTGGGGTGATGCCTGTCGGGAGTCGGGCGGATCTTCGCAAGACGTTGCCACCTGGAGCCTGACGATACCCGAGCCAGACGCCTACACCATCACGGCGTGGTGGCCGGCTGCGCCTTCATCCGACGGGTGGAGCCAAAACGTGGCTTGCGACGTTGTTGTCGGCGGAGAGGTCGTCTTGTCGACGACCGTAAATCAGCGCGCCGGCGGGGACGAGTGGAACATGATTGCGGAAGGTGTGTTCCTCACCCCCACGAGCGATGCCCACGTTCGAATGCGTAGCCTCGATGGCGCGCCGTGCATCGCCGACGCCCTGCACATACGATCCGCGGCCCGGTACAACGACGGCTCGTTGGCATCGCAAGTGACGCTGCAAGCGATGGACGGCATTATTCTTGAGCGCTTCGCCGGTGATTTCGATGACGACGGTGATGCCGACGAGGACGATTTCACACAGTTCGCCCTGTGCTTCAGTGGACCGGGTGTTGCCCACGTCGCCGGATGCGCGCCAGGCGATTTTGACAGCGACGGCGATGTTGACTGCGCCGACTGGATCCTCTTCGCACAGAACTGGGCAGACCCGCCGATTTTTCTGCCGTGCGCACCTGGCATCCCAGCTGCGAGTCACTGGACGCTGCTAACGCTTACGCTCATGCTAACCACCGCAGCCACGGTGATCTTGCGTGTGCGCGTCGCCCCGCGTTGCGAGCGGGGCGATGTCGCGGCATGAAACGCTGCGTAGTGATCCCGGTTGACCACGTGCAGGTTTCCAGCAGCCCATCATTGTTGCAGTCGCCGAACGCGGCGCTGGCTGCTTGCCGCCGCCCAATCACTCCCGAACGATGCGCCGGCCTCGCGCAAGTCCGATATTTCGCCTCCGAGACCGATGTGCGTGGGTACGCCGCTTGCTCCCCCGAACGGCCCCCGATTGACTGTGAAACCACCGCAATACGCCCTGTGGAACCGATTCCGGACCAGCCCCAGAGCCCCATGCGAGTGTGAATTGGACCCTCGACTGGTTTTTTTGGCAGGGCGTCTTGATTCTGCTGTGAAATCTGATAGGTTCTGGCATTGCGCTTTTGTGCAGGATTTCGGATAGGTCTACCTAGAGGTCAGGAGTACCGAGCTTGGCATCGGAGTTAGTTCGTCAACTGGTCGATTCGGGGATTCATTTCGGCCATCGAGTAAGTCGCTGGAACCCGAAGATGCGCCCGTACATCTTCGGTAAGCGTAACCTGATCCACATTATCGACATCCGCGAGACGGTTAAGGGCCTGCTGCGCGCCAAACGGTTCATCGCACAAACGGTGGCCAAGGGTCAGGATGTCCTGTTCGTAGGCACCAAACGGCAGGCCCGTGACTGCATCCGCAAGCATGCCGAGGGCGTAACCATGCCCTGGGTCGCCGAGCGCTGGCTGGGTGGCACACTGACCAACTTCCGCACGATCCGTTCGCGATTGGCACGCCTCGAAGAACTGGAAACCGCCGAGGCCGATGGTACCGCGACTCAATTCAGCAAGAAGCAACGCTCCCGCAACACGCGGGAACGCAAGAAAATCGATCGCAACTTGGCGGGCATTCGCAAAATGTCCAAGCTGCCCGGCGTGCTGGTGATTATCGACACGCACCGCGAGACCAACGCGCTGCGCGAGGCGAGGGCACTCGGTATTACCACGATTTGCCTCATCGACACGGACTCCGACCCCGACTTCGCGGATATTCCCATTCCGGGCAACGACGACGCGATTCGGTCCATCGACTGCATTCTCGGCCATCTTGCCGGTGCGGTGGAGGAGGGGCGGCGCGCCCAAACCACGGTCGCCGTTGAATCGCCAGACGCTCCGAAGAAACGCTCGCAGCGCGGCGTCACCGCGCGTGCGACCGATGGGCAGGCCGCCGAGGGGGGTTCTGGGGCCGAGTTGTCCGACGCGGCTTCGGGTTCGTCCGATGTCGCCGCGCCAGCCATACCGGAGTCGTAGGCCCGGTTTTGGGGCATCGGTGAGTTGCCCGGCGACTCTCCGTCGGATCGTGGCGAGCTGTGCAGCTGGCACGCGAATCACAACACGACGTGCATCCTGAGAGTGAACAAGAATCACAGGCGGTGGTGGTCTAGTCGAAACCGCCGAACTAGAACGGAGATGTGAACGATGGCGGCAATTACTGCCAGTCAGGTCAAGGCGCTTCGCGAGGAAACAGGCCTGCCCATGATGGAATGCAAGTCCGCGCTGACCGAGACCGGTGGCGACTCGGAGGCAGCCAAGGACTTCCTCAAGAAGAAATACAAGGGCAAGATGGACTCGCGAGCCTCAAACGTGACCGGCGAGGGACGCGTGGGGATTTTCATCAGCGACGACAAGACCATGGGAGCCATCGTCGACCTGCGATGCGAAACCGCGCCGGTTGCCAAGACCGATCAGTTCATCGCCTTGGCCGAGGGAATCGCCAGGTCAGTCGCAGACCAGGCAGATGCGAACCCAACCCCCGAAGCCGCCATGGAGACCGCATCCGTCGTCACTCCCGGCAGGGCCGTCAAGGATGAGATCACTGAAGTATTCGGCGTGCTGCGCGAGAACATGAAAGTCCACGCCTGCCAGAAGATGTCCGGCGGGTTCCTTTGCAGCTATGTGCATCACGACGGCAAGAGCGGCGTGCTTATCGCCATGGACAAGGCGCCGACGACCGACAGCGTCGCCGTCGACCTCTGCCACCACGCCGTCTTCAGCAATCCGCAGGCCATCACCCGCGATCAGATTTCAGCCGAAGAGATCAAGAAAGTCGAAACCCTCGCCCGCGAAATCGCAGAGGGTGAAGGCAAGCCCGCCAACATCGTCGACATGATCGCCAAGGGCAAAGTCAACGCTTTCTGTGCGGAGAACGCACTGATGGAGCAGGAACACGTAAAGGTTCCAAAGACCAAGGTCGGCGACGTGCTCAAGGCTGCCGGCGTCAGCGCCGTGACGGACGTATGCACCGTTCGAATCGCCGGATGAGCTTGCGACGATCGGAAAGCAAGGGGCTTTCACTATGGCTGACCTAGCCTACAAACGCGTCGTCCTCAAGATCAGCGGCGAGGGGCTTTGCACTCCCGGTGCGGGCGGCATCGACGCTGTCGAGCTTGAGCGCATCAGCCGCGAAATCAAATCCGTCGTCGACATCGGCACTCAGGTCGGTTTGGTCATCGGAGGCGGCAACATCGTCCGTGGCGGCGACCTCGCCAAGAAGATCCAAATCGACGAGACCGCAGCCCACTACATGGGCATGCTCGCCACCGTCATCAACGCCATCGCCGTCCAGGAGGTCCTCGAATCCATCGGCGTCGACACCCGCGTACAATCCGCCATCGCCATCGACCGTGTCTGCGAGAGTTTCGTCCGCAGGCGAGCCATTCGCCACTTGGAGAAAGGCAGAGTCGTCGTGTTTGCCGGCGGAACGGGTAACCCCTTCGTTACCACCGACACCGCCGCCGCGCTGCGCGCCTCGGAAATCGGCGCAAGCGTGCTACTCAAAGCCACCAAAGTCGACGGCGTCTACGCTGCCGACCCGGTGCACAATCCAGACGCCGAGCTGCACCGCCAATTGACCTACAACGAGTTTCTCGACCGCCGTCTCGGCGTCATGGACCTTTCCGCCATCTTGATGTGCCAGCAGAATCGAATCCCCGTCGTGGTTTTCAACCTCAGAGAATCGGGTAACATGCGGGCCGTCGTCGAGGGTCAAGGCATCGGAACGATCGTCGCCGAATAAGGAGTCGACCCATGTCCGCATCGGAAATCGAAAAGCAATGCACCACCGGCATGGACAAAGCCGTCACGTATCTTGCCGAAGAGTTGATGGGTATCCGTACCGGCCAGGCAACGCCGGGGCTCGTTGATCACATCAAGATCGAGGTTCCCTCCTACGGCAGCACGATGAACCTGCGTGACCTCGCCACCATCAGCGTGCCCGATCCGTCAACCATCATGATCAAGGCCTTCGATCCCACAACCATCAAGGACATCGAACGCGGCTTACAGTCTTCCGATCTCGGCATCACGCCCATGAGTGACGGCAAGATCGTCCGTCTGCCCATCCCACCGCTCTCCGGCGAACGCAGAGATCAACTCGCGACCCAGGTCAAGAAGATGGGTGAAGCCCAGAAGATCTCGGTACGCAACATCCGCCGCGACATGAACAAGAAAATCGACGCCGACAAGAAGGACTCCAAACTCAGCGAAGACCAAGCCGACGACGCCAAAGACCTCGTCCAAAAAATCACCAAACGCCACGAGGACGAAATCGACAAGCAGATCGCCGCCAAGTCCAAGGAAATCCAAGATACCTAATTGGGCGCCGCGGCACTGCTCAAAACCCATCAATCGACAGGTTTCGATTTTCGGGCTTGCTGGCCATTGGACGGTCTAGTCACCCGTGAAGAGCAACTCAAACTGACCAAAATCCACCATATCCACATCGGTATCCCCGTCGAAGTCCGACGCATCGCACCCTGGTGTGAGCGGTCCGTTACCCGGGCCGGTGAAACACTGAAACCACACGGCGTAGTCGAACAGGTCCACGTCCCCGTCGTGGTCGGAGTCGCCTGGTACGTCCGTTAGAGAAAACGTCAGGAATTGCCCGCCGGGAATCGTGTTGAGGTCCAACGGAACGACGCCCAGGTTGTCGTATCCACCGCCAAGGCCGGCGAGAAACTGATTGCCGATAAGCCCGTCGGGACGCACGAGGACGGCCATCAGCTTGATCGTGCCGGTGGTCCCGCTGATAAGCAGATCAGCGAAAGGCAACTCTCCTTCGAATCCACTCGTAGCCGTCGCAGCCGCGGATGTGTCGGTGTCGGTCACGCCCGCTTGGTTTGCGTTGTGCAGGGCCATCAACATACCGTTGGGATTGGTCCCGCCGACAAGAAACGCGTCGAGGTCATTGACCGTGCCGGCGCCAACATAGCGTTTCGTCCCACCGCCGTTCGAGCTTAGCGTGTAGTGATCGACGTAGATCGTGCCGCCAAACGCGTTCACGTGGACAACCACGTCCGGACTGAAGCCGGAGTCCAATACCAACCCATCGATTGCGGGAAGATTGCCCGGCGGTCCACTGAACGTATCCGTGTCCAACACGTTTTGGCCGCCCGCTTTCGAATCCACGAACAGCATCATCGCGGTTCCGACGGAGTCGAGATTACCGGTGAGGCCCACGCGCAGCACCTGCCCCTCGACGCGCACGAACAACTGGTTGAGTTCGTTGACGTTGTCGCCCAATCCGGTGTGGTTGTTCTGCGTCGCGAGCAGAGCGCCGGCGCCCAAATCGACTGGAACCTCCAGGCCGTCGGTCTGATGCGGTTCCGGTGTGGGCGGATCGACGTTCAAAAGGAGAATCTTGTACCCATAGCTCGGCAGATTGATGCCATACGCGTTCTTGTTGGCGTCGGTCATATCCGGCAGGAACGAGCCGGTCAGCACGTCCTGCACCGTGGTCGAGTTTCCCGGGATTGTAAACTCCGACAAGTTCAAGCTCGGCGTCTGCGAACTACCGTGCACGTTGATGGCCACCAGCAACGTCTCTGAGTCCAGCGTGTGCCTTACGAACGACCAAACGCGTGAGCTGGAATTGGACACCTCGTGGTAGCTGCCTTGGCGCAGCGCCACATGGTCCTTTCGGGTGGCGATCAGTGTCCGGTAGGTTTCCAGGAGAGAATTCGCATTGCCCTCCTGCTCTTCAACCGACCGACCGTCGTTGTCGTGAGAGAACGCATTGTTGTACGCCTGCGGGTTGAGCACCCAGTAGTCGGACATGGGCGGTCCCGCCACCGCGTTCCACTTGAAAGGCTCGCGCATGGGGATGTCGTTTGCGTCGCTGCCATAATCCTGCTTGACGCCCAACATGCCAATCTCGTCGCCGAAGTAGATGATCGGCGGGAACGGCTGGGTCATGTGGATGGCCGCTGCCGCTTTGGCTTTCTCAAGGTCTCCGCCGATCACTGAGGTAAGACGATCGACATCGTGATCGCCGACGATCGCCAGAAAGGTTTTGTCCGCTGGGCGCGCTGCCAGAGTGGTCCGCATTTGCGAGTACAGCGATGAAGCCTGCTCACTGGACAGCGCGTCACGAACGGCAAACTCCAGTGGCTTGGTCATCGTGGCATCGTGAGCACTGAGTAGCTCCGCACCATGTGAGCCCCAGTCAGCCTGCTCTGCAAACGTGAAGACGTCGGGGTTTGCTAGCAGCAGCTCAGCCTTCCAATCCTCCCACCAGTCGATGTGGTACCCCCACACACTTTCAGTGCCGTGCCAAGCCGACACATGATCCAGCCGATACCCGTCCACGCCATCGCCCGGATCACCATCGCCATCCGGATCCAGCCAGTGCAACGACCAGCCGGTAACGAGGTCTGTGACGTTCGTGTTGTTGAGGTTCCAGTGAATGAACCCCACGGTGTCACCGTTCCACGTGTTGTACATGCTGCCCAAATAGTCCGTGTTGGCCTGGTTGTAGTAAGCCAGCCAGTCGTCATAAATGGACGATGGGTTGCCGTGGGAGTCCTGAAACCAGATTGTGTTCTGGGAGATGCCGTAGACTACAAAGTCAACAAACACCTTGATCCCACGAGCGTGGGCCGCGCTGACAAAATTCAGAAACCCGTTCTCGTTCCCGAATCGGGGATTGAGTGCATCCGCCGCTCCGTGTTGGTAACCGTGATACGCCGGCGACGGGAAGATCGGAGTCATCCAGATCGCCGTGATCCCTAAGTCCTCAAGGTAGTCCAGCGAGTCGATCATCCCGCCGAAATCGCCGAATCGCGACGGATCGGCGTCTGAATCACGCCACGCGATGGGCATGTACATGTAGAATACATCGTCCTCCGCCTCGCGCCCGCCAAGTGGTTCAGCTCTCGCGTTGTGAGACAGACCGAAGAGCACCAACGCACACAACAGCAGCACGCCCCCACGGTCATTCGTGGTTCTTGAGAGAGACCCACATCTCGACGGTTTCATCACCGACGCGCCCTTCTGCATGAGTACAGCTTGCGTCCTTCAAAACAGGGTCCCCGATCAACAGGGTCTCGACCAGTCATCGTAACCGGAACGACCCGCTCTATTCAAGGAATGGTGTCTTGTCTCGCCCCGCCTTCAAAGAAATCCGATTCTCCCCCCAGTTGCATCGGCGCCGCCCCGTCGAGTATGCTGCCAATCGATCTTTTCAAGTATCCCCGGCGGGCTGGCGTCGGGGCTGGCGTCGGGGGTGGCCTCGTCGGGCGGGGCAGAATCAGAGCGAATCACATTCGGAAAGGAGCACAATTATGATGCGTCTAGTGCTGTCAATACTCTGTCTAGGATGCGGGCCCACAGCCAATGCCGGCGGCGCAGGCGTCCCCGGAACCATCGCCCATCAGGGCGTAATCGCCGTCCACGGACAGCGGTTAACCGGACAGGGAATGCTCCGCTTCGCGTTACTGAATACCACAACCAACGCCTACTTGTGGGTAAACGACGCCAGCGGGGTGGTGTTCCCGAATCCCCCGACCAACCACGTGACCCTCACGGTGATCAACGGCGTCTACAATGTCCAACTCGGCGACGCAGCAATCCCGAACATGACAGCGATCCCACCGACAGCGTTCACCGAAAACGAGAGCGTCGCCCTTCGCATCTGGTTCGACGACGATGTCAACGGCTCCCACCTGCTCGCTCCCGATCAGCCGATCACCAGTGTCCCTTTCGCCCGCCACAGCGCAAGCATCAACGACGACGCCATCACGTCCGCCAAGATCGCCGACGGTGTGGTCACCAACGCCGACATGGCCAACAACTCCATCACGTCCGACAAGATCGAAGACGAAACCATCACCGCCGCCGACCTGTCCGCGGACTCCGTAGCCACTGACCAAATCGCCCCCAGCGCAGTCACCACCAACGAGATCGCAAACAACGCGGTCACATCGCTCAAAATCGCTGATGGCGAGGTCGCCATCGGCGACTTGGCCACCTGTGCCGTCACAAGCGACAAGATTCATGACGGAACCGTGAGTGAGGCGTACTTTGGCAACGACGCTGACTCGCTCACCAAGGTTTCCGCTGGAACAATGTGGTCTGTTGG
>JAJDDU010000132.1 GCA_029260155.1 Phycisphaerae bacterium
GCCCGTGGAAGTCAGCCTTAGCCCGCTCGAAACGGCGGATGGACTTGTCGTCTCGGCCGCCATTCGCGACATCACCGAGCGCAAGCGGGCGGAAGACGAACTTCGTCGCATCCTGGAAGAGCTGCGCACGACGACTTTCTCGCGCGATTATGTCGATAACATTCTTCGCTCGATGAACGACAGCCTTCTTGTCCTGACTCCCGGGGGCACGATCCAGACGGCCAACCGCGCAACCTGCAACCTCCTTGGGTACGAGGAAGACGAACTGGTCGGACGCCCCGCCAAGATGTTGCTTCAAGAAGAAGAAGAAGAAGAAGAAGAAGAAGAAGAAGAAGAAGAAGATTCCACTGATTCTAGCATAACCGATGAGGCTCTTCCATTCAAGAGAACGGTTCTCCGGCGACTCGTAACTGAAGGATCCACCAGCAACATAGAGACATGCTTTCTCGCGAAGGACGGGCGTAGGATACCCGTATTGTTTTCCGGCGCGGTCATGCGCGACGGGAACGACAGGGTGGAGGGAATCGTATGCGTGGCCCAGGACATCACCGAGCGCAAGCGGGCGGGGGATGAGCTAAAGGAGATCAAGGCCGGGATGGATGCCACGCTTGATTGCGTGTTCATGTTCGAACCAGACTCGCTTCGATTCTGTTACGCCAACGATGGTGCCGTCCGCCAGATCGGCTACACCGCGCACGAACTGGAAGGCATGACACCTCTGGACATCAAGCCGGCGTTCGATGAGGCGTCCCTCCGTGAAGTGATCGCGCCGCTCTTGCGAGGCGACGAGAAGTTCGCCAGATTTGAGACGATTCATCGTTCGAAGGCAGGTAATGATGTGCCGGTGGAGATCCTACTGCAGTTTGTACCGGGCATTGGCGAGAAAGGGAGGTTTGTCGCGGTTGTTCGCGACATTACCGAGCGCAAGAGCGCGGAGGCGGACATACGGGGGGCAAAAGAAGCCGCGGAAACAGCCAATCGAGCGAAGAGCGACTTCCTGGCCGGCATGAGCCACGAGCTGCGTACGCCGCTCAACGGCGTCATCGGCATGATGGAACTCTTGCTGCGCTCCGATCTCGGCGAGAAGCAGCGTCGGCACGCCGGCCTGGCGAAGGCCTCCGGCGACACGCTGTTGACCCTAATCAACGACATTCTGGACTTCTCGAAGATCGAGGCCGGCAAGCTGGAGTTGGAGACGACGGATTTCGACCTGCGCTACACGGCGGAGAGCCTCGGGGTCTCGCTGGCTTCGCGGGCGGAAAGCAAGGGGCTGGAGCTGATCTGCAGTGTTCATCCACACGTGCCCGCCCTTGTCTCGGGCGACCCGGGGCGCTTGCAGCAAATCCTGATCAACCTTACCGCCAACGCGATCAAGTTCACCGAAGAGGGGGAGGTCGTCGTCCGGGCGACGAAGGACGACGAGACAGACAAGCACGTGACCGTTCGGTTCACCGTGACCGACACGGGAATCGGTATCCCGTCCGATCGGAGAAACAGATTGTTTCAATCCTTCTCCCAGGTCGATGCCTCTACGACGCGTAAGTACGGAGGCACGGGACTCGGGCTGGCCATCTCCAAGCAGCTCGTCGAGTTGATGGATGGCGAGATCGGTGTCGAGAGCGAACCGGGCCGGGGTTCGACCTTCTGGTTCACGGTGAAGCTGAAACGACAGGCGGCCGGCGAGTCACTGGCGCGGCCGCTGTGCGAAGACTTTCGCGACCTGCGAATCCTCGCGGTCGACGATAACCCGACGAACCGCGAACTACTCGTTGAGCAGTTGAGCAGCTTCGGCTTCGGAAACGAGACGGCCTGCGATGGCGAAGAGGCCCTCGGGAAGCTCCGTGACGCAGCCTCTGATGGTACGCCCTTTGGTCTGGCGATTCTCGACATGCAGATGCCGGGCATGGACGAGGAACTACTCGCACAGGCCATCAAGAGCGATCCGGCTTTGGAGGATACCGTCCTGATGTTGCTGACATCGGGAGGCAACACCGACGATACGGACCGACTGCGGCAACTCGGGTTCTCCGGATGGCTTACCAAGCCGGTCTGGCAGTCGCAGCTCCTTGACGCGATCCTCGAGGCACTCGTATGTGCCAGTGCGGGTCCGTCGCGTCGGGACGACGGCACTGATGAACAGAATCTGGCTACGGCGAACCTAGAACGCGAGACAAACACGGCAGGAGCCCGCATCCTGTTGGCTGAAGATAACGAGATCAGCCAGGAGTTCGCCGTCGAACTTCTGACAAGCGAAGGCTATCAGTGTCATCATGTGGGTGACGGTAAGCAAGCGGTGGATGCGGCGCTAAGCGGCGAGTACGACCTAATCCTCATGGACTGCCAGATGCCGGAGATGGATGGATTCGAGGCCACCCGCGCCATACGGCGGCACGAAAAGGAACGTACGTGTTCCATAGGGAAAAAAGGCAGGATACCGATCATCGCACTGACCGCCAACGCGATCAAGGGCGATCGCGAACGGTGCCTTGAGTCCGGAATGGATGACTATTGTTCCAAACCGCTCGATCCGAGACGTCTGATCGAGACTATCGAATCGCATCTTGACCAGGCAACGGACGAAGTGCTCTCAGAGACCCTGCCGACGTTCGACGTCCCTCTGGAGCCGACGACGCAAGAGGAACCACCGGCGAGGCTCGCTTCAGCGCACGGGGAATCGCCGTTCAATGTCGATGCGCTTCTCAGACGCTGGGGGGACAAACGGGATCTCATCCACCGGACGATCACGAAGTTCCAGGCGAGCGTTGAAGCTGACCTGAAGGCCATTGAGGAGAGTGTCGCGTCGGGTGACAGTGAGAACACCGCGAACACTGCGCACAGCCTCAAAGGCGCGGCGGCAAGCCTCGAGGCTGGACGCGTGCGCGACCTGACCGCCCGGCTAGAAGAAATGGGACGAGCCGGAGAGCTCGAAGGGGCTGTTGTCTGCTTAACCGAGCTTCGCGATGAGGTTCGGCGTTGTATCGAGTTTGCACCAGACATAGTGGTGACCCACGGAACACCGGCGTCTTGAAACGGGAATAGTGAAATGCAGATTCTGATTGTTGACGACAACGAGCTCGCTCTTGACCACCTGCAGGATGCGCTGAATGAAGCAGGTCACGAGGTGGCCACAGCGCACGACGGCGCCGAGGCGATTGCACATCTGCGCGCTAATCCTTGCCGTTTCGTAATCTCCGACTGGAATATGCCGGGAATGAACGGGCTTGAGTTCTGCAGGGAAATCCGCAGCAGTGAGTTACCGGGTTACATCTACGTGATTCTTCTCACCAGTCACGCCCGGCAGGAGGATATCGTTGAGGGGCTTTCAGCGGGCGCGGACGATTTCATGACGAAGCCTTTTGATCCTGCCGAACTCACGGTTCGCGTACGGGCAGGCGAGCGAATTCTGTCCATGGAAACCCGCGACGTGGCGATCTTCGCCATGGCCAAGCTCGCTGAGTCTCGCGACCCAGAAACCGGAGAGCATTTGGAACGAATGCGCACGTACTCTCGGATTATCGCGCAGCACGTTGTCGACAGCGGTTTGTACGGCGATCAGACGGACAGCGCTTATACACAGCTCATCTATCTGACCAGTCCGCTGCACGACATCGGCAAGGTCGGGATACCCGACACTGTGCTTCTCAAGCCCGGACGGCTTAGTGATAGAGAGTTCGACATCATGAAGACGCACGCCGCGATAGGTGCGGAAACACTCGACGCCGCGGCGCGCCAGTATCCCGGTGTAGCGTACTTGCGACTAGCACGGGACATCGCTCTGACGCACCACGAACGCTTCGATGGAAGCGGGTATCCTGCGGGACTGGCGAGAGAAGACATTCCGCTGTGCGGTCGGATCGTTGCTCTGGCCGACGTGTACGATGCCCTGACCTCCAAACGTGTCTACAAGGCAGCGTTCACTCACGACGTAGCTCGAAGCATGATTGTCGAAGAAGCCGGCAAGCACTTCGACCCGGCCATCGTGGAAGCGTTTGTCGAACATGAACAGGATTTCATTTCTACCGGGCGCAGCTTCGTCGAATCTGAAGCGGTCGCGGTATGAGGCGGCGCGGTTGACCGAACAGGCCGCGCGAGTTCCGAGCTCCCTAACGCCGTAGTCAGGCCCAAATGGATTCACCAATCACGCGTCTCCGCGCTATGCGCCGCACACGTGGTGGGGACAGCGCGCAGTGTTTACGCATCCCGCCGCAAGCACGAGCCGCTCCACCGGATCGCCGCCGACGAGGTGCGTCTGAACGATTTCCTCAATGTCGTCTATTCTGACGAAGCCGTACCAAACCGCATCAGGATAGACAACGATCATCGGCCCGTGCTCGCACTGATCGAGACACCCGGACTTGTTGATCCGGACTCTTGCCCCCAGGCCTTCGCGCTTGCACCGTGTCTTGAGCGCTGCGTGGATGGAGACTGAGTCCTTCGCACTGCAGCATCCGCGTGGGTGGCCAGCGGCTCGTTCGTTGGTACAAACAAAAACGTGACGTTCAAACTCTGCCATCCGATTTCAACTTCCATCCCGACCCAACGTTTACGACCGCACCGAACGCAATTTCTCCGTGCAATCCCGGTTCGGCGCGCCACCAACGCCATGGTATGATCGAAGCAAGCCGCACTCAAGGCGCTTGGGGCTATGCTGGCTGACGCGACTGGAGTACGACTCAGTTTCACTGGCGGCGCGCCCGAAGGTCGGACCGAGGCGTGCCGATGTTACTAGGGACAAGAGCTGAGGAGTCATTGCGATGGATATTTCGCGGTTTCGAAAGCTGGTCGCCATAGATGAGGACGACCCGTTGAGTCGCTTCGCGCTTGGGCAGGCGTTGGTACAAGAGGGAAGCGCCGAGGCGATGAGTGAGGCGGCCGAGCACCTTCTCTTTGCCAACGCAACGGCCCCGGATCATTTGGCCACCTACCACGTGCTCGGCCAACTGCTCATCGATTTGGGCCGGAACAGTGAAGCCCGAGACGTCTTGTCCGCGGGCTGCAAGAAAGTAGAGGCCATCGGCGGTGGCATGGGCCGCGACCTCGGCCCAGCGATGGCAGACTTGCTCGAATCGCTCTAATCCAAGTCGCCCACAATCGTTCGTACGTCGACCGTTCCCGACGAGACACTAGGTTTCACGCGCCGAACTACAGAACCGGATTCTGCCGACACACGTGGCATGAAAATATCTTCGCAACTCTCCACGTAGCCGCAGAGTTCGCAGATTCGCTTGCAGCTACGGGATTCCAGTTGTCCCAGTTGGCACAGCGGACAAAGCAAATCGTCTGCTCGGTTTGTCGACTGATTGTAGTTCATCACACTCATCTCTCCGGGCATGCTCGATGCACGTCCATTCACCGAAGTCTACCTCGCACGCTTTGAATGTCGAATCGGCCCGCAGGTTCCGTCGTTGCACGCCCCGCCGAGTGATTGCCGATTGGCTGCGACCCATGCGTAAGCAGTCCGCGTAAACCAATGGATTCCAGGGACCTTGTACAACCAAGCGATTCGTCGCCAGTATCGAAGGCGACCTGCGATTTGATACGCCGCATCCGCACCAACGTGGACGGCGTCGTCGGGCGTAATCAGCCGCATGCCCGTGTCGAATTCTCCCACAACAAGTTGTGGAAATCGCTCGGTGAGCCCTTCCGTCTGCCGCGTAACGAATTCAAACGTGCCGCTCCGCTCCACGCGGAGAATTCGAGCCACCCATCCGCGACAAAACGAGCAGTCACCGTCGTAAACAAGGATCGACCGGCAGCGTAACGCCCGCGTCAAGCCGGTGTTAATCGCTGCACCGCTTAATTCGTCAGCCCTGCTCACCCGAATCCCCAATCTGACGAGTAGTATAGTGCAATCTCGCGAGGCTTTGCTAGGATGGGCGAGACGATGATGAACGACACCCCAACGAACATCAAGTTGAAACGAGCGGAGCGAGTGCTCGAGATAACCTGGAGCAATACGTCTCCACGCCGCTACGACGCAAGATTGCTCCGGTGCGAGTGCCGATGCGCCGGCTGCGTCGATGAGCGAACAGGAATCCGCACGCTCGACGTCAATGCGGTGCCAGCCGACATCGGCGTCGAGCGCATCGAACTCGTCGGCAATTACGCCATCAAATTGCGGTTCTCCGATGGCCACGACACCGGCATCTATCCGTGGGACCGACTCGACCAAATGAACTCCGCCCTCTAGCGGCGATGCCCTGACATCGTGGTCGGTGTTCCATCTCATCAGTCGTCCATGAAAAAACTCTGCGATTCCCTCCGGCATCGCGGGCGCGGGCGCTTCGTGGGGGCGCAGCGGGCACCGATCTTGTGCTGGGTTGTCAAACTGCGCGTTTCAGCGGGATGTGATGGACGCTGGGCGGCCTGCTATTTACGCCGACATTCTGGACTTTCGTGCGCGAGTTCTCGCCACTTTGCCCAATCGAGAATGGCAGCCTGGCGGTCAAGGTTGGCGCTCGGGCTTGGTCCTTTCGGGCGGATGCGGGTCTGCGACATTCTGGCGAGATGCCAGCCCGGACCTCTCTGATGTGGCCTCGAATGACGGCATAGGCTCTGCTTCGTGTGCGTCGCTTCATGTCAATCGGCCAACAACGCTGATGGCCGGCACATCGGGCACGATGTTTCACGATTCAGTTTCATCCGGGATTGGCGTGCGACGTTCTTGGCGGCGTCGAGTGCATCTGGAATGCGGTCCCCGGTACCGAAGTACATCTCGTCCGGTGTTTGACCGCGGAACGCAGAGTGGGGAAGACGCGTGTTGTGCTCGTCCACATAGAAGCTGACCAGCTTCTTGAGCCTGGTGACCGTGTCAAGCGTGTTCAAGAACAGCCACTGGTGTTTGAGCGCTCGCCACCAGGATTCGATGAGCGAGTTGGAGAACGAGATGTCGGTCTGGGCGAGACGCCGGCGGAGGAGTCCAGAATCGACCAGCTCATCAACGGCACTGTTGAAGTTCTCGACGCCGCCGTCAACGAGGAGAGTTGGTTTCTCGTCGATCAACCCACTCGAGGCGCCGAGCAGTAGTTCGGCCGTGATACTTGGATCGAACGCCGAGGACACCTTCCACGCGAGTATGCGGCGTGAGAAGTTATCGATGACGGCGTGAAGATACGCGCGGGTTCCATCGAGAAGTCGAATCAGCGTTGTATCGACATGCCAGATCTCATTGGGAGCGGAGCTTCGAATGCCGTCCTTCGGCTTGGATGGATGGACGCGCAAACGTGGCCGCCGCCACTTGTGAAGTCGCACGAGCTTGTACCAAGTCGTGGCAGAGGCAAAGACCTTGCCGAGCCGCTGAGCAAGGAGGGCCAGTGTTCCGGTTGGGACATGGCGGTACTCCTCGGAAGTCACCATCTCTCTAATCGTCTCGACCTCGTCCCTCGTCAGTTGTTGCGGTGAGGAGCGTGGACAGGAAGACATATCGTCGAGACCGCACTCATCCTCGCGCTTCCACGCATGGTACCGTGACGACGACAACCGAAGTACACGCAGAACGGTTCGTAACGGAAGAACGGAACGCGAGCGATCGACTGCTCGAAGCAGCGAGAACTTTGTCGCTGCATCGGGGAGCCGGAAGCAGGTGAGCGAGAAGCCAGGCACTCTCGTCAACACGACCAGGAGCCGAAGCAATGCCACGAGCCGTTCAACGCGTTTGCGAAGAACGAACACTTCCTGCTGAAGGCTGAGGACGTCCATAGCGAAGACGTCAACCGTGACTACCTCGGCGCGAGTCGATGTGAGCCAACCGCGAGCGGTGGAGCGAGGGACACCTCGCCGTTCCGCGTTCCCAATGTCACCTGTTGATCGGACAAGATCACGAAGCCGATGGTCATATCTGCGCAGAGTTTGAGTCGTGGGGTTCATTACTCAATCATGACGTCCGTCGCCGTCGCGGCAATTCCGGTGGAGCCAACGAGACGCAAGTCAAACAAGGCGGAGCTTGAATCCTCGGCAGTTACTGGTGATACTGGCGAGAACTCGCGCATGAAAATCCATAATGTCGACGTGGATAGCACGGCACTCACCGCGTCACGGCCTTCCGGGTTCAAGGATGTCCTTCAAAATCGTCTCGTACCCTTTCTCGTCGCCCGCCTCGAATCCAAGCTGCGTGTATCGGATGACGCCGCCGGCGGACCGACCGGGATACGAGGATCGGAAGCGGATTAAGCGACTGACCGCGAACTCGGAAACGGATTCGATTCCACGCCCGCGGCCGCGAGCGATCTTGCCCAGACTGGCGATGCGCCCGTCGGGAAACGGAACGCGCAGCACCACAGAGGCGCGCCTTTGCGGCAATACAGATCAACGTTCCCGGCGTCCGGAACAACCACTGTAGCCGGTTCCGTCGTCCGATATCACGATCCAGGCTGAAGTGTGCGGGTGTTTGCCAAACCCTCCGGGACAATCCGCCGATGCCTGTTTAGCGCGTTCACTGTCACTTTCATCCGAGCGAAGTCCCCCTGGCCACGCGGGAAGACAACATGGCGCTAGACATTCTCACTGCTGCGGAAGTCGCGAAGCTCTTGCGCGTCTCGCGCGACACGGTGTACACCCTCGCCTCGCGAGGTGAGCTGCCGGGGCGGAGAGTCGGCCGTACGTGGCGTTTCCCGAAAGACGCTATTGAGAGCTACATCCGCGAACTCGGGGCGGTCGTTGCACATGATGGCAACGTTGCAGGCAATCACGAGGCCAATCGCGTTATGGACGAAACGGCCACACCAGATGAGGTACGAACATGATACGCCCGCACGAACCAGCCTCGCCGGCTGATAGGACAGGGGAGGTTCAACGATGAATGACGCGATCCATGAGAAGAACCGGCTGATGCAGGCGGCTAAGCACCACAGATCCAGGCACACGATGGTTCTGATCGTTCTCTCTGCGATCGTTGGATGCGTCGCCTTGATATACGCGCGGGACATCCCGTCGGGTCTGACCGCTGGGAAACGCGGGAACGCGGCGATCAAAATCTTGGACGAAGTGCGCCGGCCGTTCCTCGATATCTATGGCGCGAGGGCGGTGCTGCTCAATGAGGGTTACAGTGAGACCGTCCGGGCCCAGCTTGAGAACGGTATTGACCAGGGGCAGCGACTCGTCGCCGATTTCAAGGCGGCCGCAGCGTATAACCCGGCTGTGTCGCGGTGTGTCGGAAAGCTCGCCAACGCCTTTGACGCCTGGATGGAGCGGGAACGGGCCGAGTTTGACCATGCGGCCGGGATCAGGGGCGCCGACTTCGGCGCGCGGCGCGACGTTGTCGGCCAAGGACTCCTAGCGGTGGCGGCAGGCGGGTTCTCCAACACCATGGCTCTGCTGGGCGATGTAGAAATCCCAATCCACGAAGATATTGATCGAGGAACTCGGGCAGTCAAAGAACTGATCGGGCTGACCGGGGTGCTTGCGACTGGCGTTCTGTTCATGGTCTTCTTCCACCAGTGGTCGAAGAACAGACTGCTGAAGGCCTTGCTGACCGAGCGCGAGTTGGCCGGCGTCGCACTGCAAGAAGCTCACGACGAACTCGAAATGCGCGTCGAGCAACGGTCAAAGGAGCTTGCGAAGGCCAACGAGGCATTGCAGGCTGACATCAGCGCCCGCAAGAGAATACATGAGCATCTTCGCATCCAGGCCGCCGCGCTCGAGAGCGCGGCCAATGGAATTCTCATCACCGACCGCGAAGGCCGCATCACCTGGTCGAACCCGGCCTTTTCGCGGATGTGCGGATACGGCCGCGCGGAGCTGATTGGAAAGAACCCGAGCATCCTGAAATCAGGCGAGCAGCCTGGCGAGGTCTACGAGCAGCTCTGGAGCACGATCCTCGCGGGCGAAAGCTGGAGCGGCGAGCTGATCAATCGCCGCAAAGACGGCAGCCTGTACAGCGAGGAGCAGACCGTCACGCCCGTTCGCGATGAACGAGGCGAGATCACGCATTTCGTTGCCGTCAAACAGAACGTTACCGAAAGAAAGCAGGCCAAGGCAGCGTTACAGGAAAGCGAGCGGTTCAACAGACGACTGGTTGAGTGCAGCAACGACTGCACGAAAGTGCTGGACCTGGAAGGCCGCCTGTTGTTCATCAGCCAGACCGGGCAGAGGCTTCTGGAGATCGACGACGTCACACCGCTTCTAAATAAGCCCTGGCCGGACTTCTTCGATGGCGCCGGGAAGGAAGCGGCGCTGGAGGCGGTGGCGTCAGCCCGGAGTGGGGCCGTTGGAAACTTCCAGGGCTATTGTCCGACGCGTTCGGGCGAGCCGAAGTGGTGGGACATCGTGCTCACAGCGATTCCCGACAGCCACGGTCAAGTTGAGAAAATCCTTGCTATTTCCCGTGACATCACCGAGCGCAAGCGAGCGGAGGCGGACCTTCATTCGGCAAAAGCGCGTCTTGAGTACCTGCTTGCGTCCAGCTCCGCGGTCATTTACTCGTGTCAGCCCTCGGGCGAGTATCCCGCGACGTTCATCAGCGAGAACATCCGCTCCCAACTGGGCTACGATGCCGAAGAATGGCTTTCGGATTCGGGATGCTGGGCAAACGCGATCCACCCCGACGACCGGTCACGCGACGCACGGGTCTGGATTGGCGAAGGCACACAGGCCGCTCAGGCTGGCGACGCTTCCGCTCTCTGGGGTGTCGGCGCTCCGTTCGCTGACTTCCCAGAATTCCTGGTGGCGATGGAGCGTGGAGGTGTCGCCGCGATGGAAATGCTCTGCCGCGATCTCAAGAGCGTCGGAACGTATCTCTCTCGCACGATCAGCTATGGTCCCACGCGCCGCGAGGATGGGAGCGTCGTTCCCGAGAGCGCGGTCGAGTACGAACCGCTTCTTCACAATCTGACGGAGAATGAACGGCGGCAGTACGACCAGATCGCTGACCTGTGGTCGGAGCTTCTGACGGCATTCGAGTCGGCCGAACAGAACGCCGGCCAGGGACGCAACTCTCACCGATACGCCCAGTTCTACTCGGCCCAGCAACGTTTCTTTTTGCAGCTGATGATGGCCTACACGCTACCCGACGTGATTCCGGCCATCGAGAAGGATCTCGGCCAGGGGCGCTCCGTGATCCTGAGTCTCTTCAACACGGGTGAGGCACAGGCGGATCGAAAGGTGCGTGACGCCCGAGCGCAAGGCATCGAGCTGTCCGAACTGGACGCAACCCCGCGCGAGATGATCGTCCAGCTCATCGAAAAGCAGTTTCCCATTTTCCAGTACCGCGAGGAAACGGACCCCGTGACCGGCAACGTAATCAGCGTGCGTGGTGAGGACGCGGCGGGGAACCCGGAGATCAACCGCGAGAACCAGCGGCAGCAGGAGAAGTTGCTCGACAAGGTCGCCGACCTGGACTTTCCGCAGAATTCGATGGATGCCTTGATTACGCATTTCGGCGTCGGCAACGTGGCCGAGATCAGTGGCCGCACGCACCGATTCGAGAATGGCAAGTACGTACGGCGGAAGATCCGTGGCGTGTCGCGGCGGCAACTCAACGAGTACGAGACGCGGCTGTTTCAGGAAGGCAGAAGGCGTCTCGCAGTCATCTCCGGCGCGGGCTCAACCGGTATCAGCGTTCATGCCGACATGGACGCGAAGAACCAGCAGCGCCGCGCTTTCTACGCGTTTCAGCTTTCATGGTCAGCCGATCAACAGATGCAGGCCTTTGGCCGTGTGCATCGGTCGAACCAGACTTCAGCGCCGGTCATTCGTCTGGTATTGCTCGACTTGGCCGGCCAGAAGCGGCTCGTGAATGCCGTCTCCAAGCGACTGGCCGCCCTGGGCGCGTTGACCAAGGGTGAACGACACTCGCTTTCGAGCGAACTATTCAGGCCGGAGGACGTTACCGACCCATTCGGCAAGGCTGCGCTGGCCCGGCTGTACCGACAGATCGAAACCGGCCGGCACACGGACGAAGGGTTGGGCCTGCGCGACCTGGATCGAATGGGCGTGCTGAACAAGGAGAAGACGGCGGTTCGGGATAGCTACGCGAGCAACGTCGAGCAGTTTCTCAACCGCATCATGGTGCTGCACGTCGAGAAGCAGAACCGTATCTTCGACCTTTTCTACGAGCGTTACGTGGAGGCGGTGGAGGCAGCCAAGCGACAAGGGGCGTTCGACTTCGGCATGGAGGAGATTCGCGCCCGCAACCTGCGGAGA
>JAJDDU010000133.1 GCA_029260155.1 Phycisphaerae bacterium
CCGCGCGGACTGAAGTCCGCGGCTCGCTTGGCGTGGGATGTGATTTGACAATAAGTTGACTCGCGTTACGAATGGACGGTTGTCTTCGGCCGATGTCGGGGTGGTTGAAACCAGTTGAAGGAGTTGGGACCGTGAAGCGCATAGCACAAAGTTGGGACATTCTCACCGCGGCGATGTTGGTGTCTCTGGGCGCGGGGTCGGGCTGTTCGTTTATCTCCGCGCCGAAGGTCACGGTCGAAGAGCAGGTGACGCTGTCGATACCGGCTGGGGGTGCTGAGGAGATTAGCGTACGGACGCACAATGGGCGGGTCACCATCGTCGGGGCCGACGGTTCCGCAGAAATCGTAGCCCATGTACACAAGCAGGCGCGGGCTCGGACATTGGAACGGGCAGAGGAGTGCATGGCCGCGATCGAGCTGACGACCGAGGGGTCGGGGACGACGCAGGTATTGGGGTGGAAGTGGAATACGACGCGGGCACGTGATTGCGGCGCCACGGTCGCGTTCGATGTCGAAGTTCCGGAGCACTTCGCCGCCACGGCGAAAACGCACAACGGTCGCGTTGAGGTGACCGGCATTGAAGGCGACTGCAAACTGAAAACGCACAACGGTCGGATCCGAGTCGCGTCTTCGAGTCGTAGCGTCGACGCCGAGACTCACAACGGGAATATCAGCATTGTATGTGGTCCCGAAGAAGTCCGGGCGGTCACCCACAACGGTTCGGTTGTCGCGGAGCTCAACGGCACTGGCAACGTGGCTGGGGCGATCACCACGCACAACGGAAGTGTGATCTTGGGGATGAAGAACGAGGCGTCCGCGAAGTTCAATTGCAGCACGCACAACGGCCACATATCATCGAAAATCGAGCTGACGGACGTGAGCGAATCCCGCCGCAAGCTGACGGGTCGCAAGGGCGACGCGTCGGGCGAGCTTCGCGTTAAGACCTACAACGGCTCGATAACATTGAAGAATGCCGGATAATCGGCCCTTGCCGTGTGTTCTTGAGCCCCACCGGTGGTTGAATCCGGCGTCCACTCCCGCTACCATTAACCAGGATAACGGTTTTGTGACATCGGGTGTTCGCCAGAGGTGTTCTTGGGGATGCGTACCTCGGCGCGGCTGCGCTGCACCTGCCTGGAATCGTCTCACAGACCCGAATCGTGTACCCGACGCCGGATGGTCCGTGCATCGGAGCAGGGGGTTCTTGAAATGATGCGAATACAGTGTGACTCGGCGGGAATCGTCAGCGACCATGGACGCGCAAGTAGGAGCTCGATCTTGGGAAAGGCGTTGCTGACGGTGGCCGTTGCTTTGTTCGCGTCGAGCGGGCTGAGCGCGTTCGGAGACGAAGTGTCCGGCGTGGTGCTGGAGGGCGAGAGCCTCCTGCCGCTGGGCGATGTGCTCGTATCCCAACAGGCGGTCGGACTGCGGACTCGTACTGCGCCGGATGGAACGTTTACGCTGAGTACGACCGGAGGATCGGGCGTGGTGATCGTCGGCGCTAAGAAAGGGTACTTCAACGGTTGGGCCATGGTGGACCCGCCATCGAGTGGCCTCGAGATCGTCCTTTCCCCTGTTCCCCAGACGAACGACGCGGAGTACGCGCTGAAAGAGCCGGAGTTCTGCCAGATGTGCCATCCGGACCAGGCCGAGCAGTGGGCTTCGATGCCGATGGGGAATGCGGGGCTCAACACTTGGGTCGCCGACATGTACAGTGGCCTGGGGACGCCCGGTGGGATGGGCGGATTCGTCTACCAGCGCGACTCGGTGCATGCCGACAGCAACCCAAACGCGCAGTGCGCCTCGTGCCACCAACCGGAAGGCTGGATCGTGGAGCCCTTTACGGCGCTCGCTGATCGGACGGATCCGCCGACGGCGGCGGCGATGCACGGTGTGCTGTGCGACGTGTGTCACAAGGTCGCCGATGTTGACGAGTCGAAGCTCCACTTTCCCGGCATCTACCCAGGCGTGGTGACGCACACGCGGCCGGCGAGCCCGTTTTTTCCGCAGGTCCAATACGGGGTGCTTGGCGATGCGAGTTTCTGGGAATCCGACTTGATGCGTCCCTCCTATCAGCCGCAACTGGTGGCTGAACTCTGCGCAACATGCCACGAATACAGGAACGATCCCACCGAGGACCAGACTTTCACGGGAGTGCTTGTCCAGTCTACGTACAGCGAATGGGCTGCGAGTCCTTACGGTGACATCGACTCGCCTCAGTACATGAGCTGCGTGAAGTGTCACATGTTGCCGTACGATTCGACAGAGGTGTGTCAGTTCATCGACTACCCGCGGGACAGTGACACGGTTCGCTCGCACAATATCCGCGGGACGGCTCCGATGTGCTTAGAGATGGCAGTTGATCTGCACATGACGACTCAACGCGTTGGCAACAACATCGACGTGGAAATCCGAATTGACAACTCGCAGACCGGTCACCACGTTCCGACCGGCGCGATCATGCGGAACATCGTTCTGCTGGTCGAGGCTTGGCGGCCGCAGGATGGGCTGACGCTAACGCATACGGGTTCGCAAATGGTACACATGCTGGGCGGAATGGGTGACCCGTCCATGGGTTACTACGCCGGGCTTGCCGGAAAGGTGTACGCCAAGGTGCTTCACGATGCCAACGGTATGGCACCTACGTTTTGCACCGAGGCGACGGGTGTTGCGTTCGACACGCGGATCCCGGCCACGCAGAGCGACACGACGAACTACACGTTCTCGGTGCCCGGCGGCGACGGGCCGGTGCAGGTTCGCGCCCGGCTCATTTATCGTCGTGCGTACCGCCCCCTGGTGGACATGAAGCAATGGGATAAGGACGGTCACGGCCAGCCGCTTGCGGACCTTCAACCGCCGCACTTCGGGCAGTTGATGGAGCGCTCCGAACATAGGATCGTACTGGTGGCGGGCGACTTCGATGGGGATGGCGATGCCGACCTGGGCGATTATGCGGAGTTCATCTCGTGTGTGACCGGTCCCGCGGGTGGGCCCGCATCGGCTGGGTGCAGCGCCAAGGACTTTGACACCGACGGCGACGTGGACGCGCTTGACTTCGCCGCGTTCCAACGCGCGTTCACGGGGCCGTAACACTTGGGTCGCTTCGGCATGTGTCGAATGGGCTGAAAAGAGGAGCGGGCAACGTCGGACATGGAAGGTGGAGGAGGCGAAGCGGTGAAAAGCGCAGGTTCACTCATGATGGCAGTCGCCCTGCTTGCGACGGCCAGCCTACCCGCTTTCGGCGATGAAGTGACCGGAGTCGTTCGACAGGCTGGATCGCAGACACCCATCGCCAACGCGATCGTCTCGCAACAGGCGGCCGGTCTGCGAACACATACGGCGCAGGACGGGACGTTTGTCTTGGAGACAACCGGCGGATCGAGTCTGGTCATCGTCGGTGCCAAGAAAGGCCACTTCAACGGATTCGTCACCGTTGACGCACCGGCGAGCGGTGTCGAGATCCTGCTTGACCCTGTGCCACAGACGAACGACCCGAGCTACTGGATCATGGAGCCGGAGTTCTGCCAGATGTGCCATCCGGATCAGTACAATCAATGGGCTGAGATACCGATGGCCAACGCGGGAACCAACACGTGGGTCGCCGACATGTACAGCGGCCAGGGGACGCCCGATGGGATGGGCGGATTCGTCTACCTGCGCGATTCGATACACGCCGAGAGCAACCCAAACGCGGAGTGTGCCTCTTGTCACCAACCCGAGCGGTGGATCGAGAATCCGTTCACTTCTCTAGCTGATCCCACGGAACCCACCACAATGGCCGTCGCGCATGGTGTTTCGTGCGAAGTGTGCCACAAGATCGCCAACGTCGAGGTTTCCAAGATCGATTTTCCGGGCATTTTCCCCGGCGCCGTGACCTACTCGCGGCCGGCGGGTCCTGCGTACCACCAAGTCCAGTACGGGGTGCTCGGCGACACGAATATCTGGGTTACGTTTGGGATGCGGCCCTCGTATCAGCCACAGCTGGTTGCTGAAACATGCGGTGCGTGTCATCAGAATAGGAGCGACCCCGAGCAGGACCACACATTCACGGGAGCGCCGGCCAATTCGACGTACACGGAATGGGCTGAGAGCCCGTACGGCGACGTCAAGTCTCCCAAGTACGTGAGTTGCGCCTCGTGCCACATGTGGCCCTACGGTGCTACGCAAGTCTGCAACTACATCGATCTCGAACGCGACAGCGAAACCATCCGTTCGCATGATATTCGCGGAACCGCTCCGATGTGCCTGGAGATGGCGGTCGACTTGCAGATGACCGCGCAGCGCAGCGGTAACGAAATCGAAGTGGAGATTCGAATCGACAATTCGAAGGCCGGGCACCACGTTCCGACGGGTGCTATCATGCGAAACATGATCCTGTTGGTGGAGGCGCGGCGATCAGAGGACGATCGGGCGTTTCTTCACACCGGCGAACAGACCGTGCATATGTTGGGTGGAGTCGGCGACCCGTCGCGGGGGTACTTCGCCGGGCTTGCCGGAAAGCTCTATGCCAAGGTTCTCCACGATGCCGACGGCAATGGTCCCACCTTCTGCACCGAGGCGACGGGCGTCGCTTTCGACAATCGCATCCCGGCATTGCAGAGCGACACCACGAGCTATACGTTTTCAGTGCCCGGCGGCGACGGAACCGCCCAGGTCAGTGCCCGGCTCATCTATCGTCGTGCGTACCGCCCCCTGGTAGACATGAAGCAATGGACTGAAGACGGGCACGGCAACCCGCTGGAGGATATCCTGCCACCGAACTTCGGGCACTTGATGGGCAGTGCAGAGCATGAAATCGCGTTGTCGGCGGGCGACTTCGACGGCGATGGTGATGCCGACCTGGACGACTGCGCGGGGTTCATCGCTTGCGTGACCGGCCCTGGCGGCGGAGTCCCAGCCGGATGCAGCGCCAAGGATTTCGACGCCGATTACGACGTGGACGCTTTCGACTTCGCCGCGTTCCAACGCGCGTTCACCGGCGTATTGCCCTTGTCTCACGGTGAAGCCGGCACGCCTCGGGAGCCTACTCCGGCCGTGCGTAGCGGCGGATGATCGCGTCAGCGGTCTTGATGCCGTCGACGGCGGCGCTGATGATGCCGCCCGCATAACCTGCACCTTCGCCTACAGCGTAGAGATTGTCTATTCCCAAGAGCGTGCGCAGTTCCTTGTCACGTGGGAAACGCACGGGCGAGCTGACGCGCGTTTCCGGGGCAGTGACGATGGCGTCGTCGCCGGCGAAACCCGGCATCTTGCGTTCGAAGGATTCAAGCGCCTTGGCCACGGCGGACGCGATGTCGGGCGGGATGATGCTGCGGATGTCGGTCCATTGCCCACCAAGCGGGTAGCTGACATCCAGTGCCCCGTCGGATGCACGGTTCGCGAGGTAGTCGCGCGCACGTTGGGCGGGGACGCGGTAGGTTTCACCCGTTGCGAGAAAGGCCTTTCTCTCGATCGCGTGTTGCAGGGCCATGCCGGCGAGCGGATCCCGACGCGATGATTGGTGATCGCTGTTCTGATCCGGCGAGACCGTTACGACCAAGCCACTGTTGGCAAACTTCCCCGCGCGATTCGCCTTGCTTGCCCCGTTGGTCGCGATGAGGCCATGATTGTCGATGCTCGGGAGAATCATCCCGCCGGGGCACATGCAGAAGCTATAGCAATCGCGTCGGTCGCCGCCGGCGTTCTTGGACACAACGTGGTACTCCGCCGGCGGCAGCCTGTCGTGCCCAGCCATCTGTCCGTACTGCCAGCGGTCGACCAGTGATTGCGGGTGCTCGACGCGCACGCCGATCTGAAACGGGCGCTGTTCCATGGTGAGTCCGCGGTCATGCAGCATCCGTGTCGTGTCACGGGCGGAATGGCCTATCGCAAGAATCACAGGGCCGACGCGCAGTGGACTCCCGCTAATCGTGATATTTGTGACGACGCCGTCTTCGATGGTGAGGTCTTGCAATTGCGACTCGAAACGCACTTCTCCGCCCTCACGCTGGATGTGTTCGCGCATCTTGCGGCAGATGGTCGGCAGGCGATCGCTGCCGATGTGAGGCCTCGCATCGGTGAGAATCTCCGGCGCCGCACCGTGCGAGAAGAACCACTCGAGGACCATGCGTACGAGTGGGTCGCTGACGCGCGTGTACAGCTTGCCGTCGCTGTACGTGCCCGCCCCGCCCTCGCCGAACAGAAGATTCGATTGCGGGTTGAACTCGTGCTCACGGTAGAACTTCTGCATCACGTCGTGGTGCCGCCGACGTACATCCACACCACGTTCCAAGACGATCGGGGCGTAGCCGAATTGCACGAAACGCAGCGCCGCAAACATACCCGAAGGACCGAATCCGACGATCACCGGGCGCTCTTTCAAACGCTCGCTTCCCGGAATCGGCTCGACCGGTTCCACCGGACGCAACACAACGACATCCTTGGCCGGCAACCGACTCGCGCAGCGTTGTTCTTCACGCGCACCGCCGCCAAGGGCGACTTCAACGTGGTACACAAAGTGCAACTCAGAACGAACGCGCGCATCCAGCGACCGACGCACCGCGGAGTACGACAGAATTGCGTCCACCGGGATCTTCAGACGACGCGCGACTTTCGACGCGAGCACATCCTCCGAATCGTCCAGACCCAACTTGATGTTCCGAACAAGTAACGCCATAACAACGATTGTCGCCATCAACCCACTCAACGCAAGC
>JAJDDU010000134.1 GCA_029260155.1 Phycisphaerae bacterium
CCCCGACGAGTGCCAAGGGCCCGATCCCAGCACGGTCGGCGCTTGCTGCATTCCGGGACTAGGATGCGCCAACACCGACGCCGCCACCTGCGCGGGACAATCCGGCATCTTTTCAGGGCTCTGCACGAGTTGCGATGTTCAGAACGTCGGTCTGATCCTTGAGCCGAGCGGCGAGATTTTCGTCCACGTCATCGGACCACAGACCGGCGGCGACTGCACCGATCTGATTCCCGAGGGTCCCTGTCCTGGTTTCTTCGTCGACGCTTGGCAGTCGCCACCGGCGGGTACGATGTGCCATGACTTCGGCGCACCCGGAGCAAACCCGATCCCACCCGGCTTCTTCGGCACTAGCCCCGACTCCGACGAGTTCGCCGGAATCGTCTGCCTGCAGGGCGCTCCGCTCGGCGATCCCAACTTCCCAGGCGCAGACACCCTCATCGAGCGCAGCGCCGATCCGTTCGATCGTTGCGAACTGCCCTCGACGACACAACAAACCGTCGATATCGAAATCACCGCGCTGAATCTCGTGAGTGTGTCTCCGATTACCGTCACTTACAACGGCGGCATGAATCCGGAATCGTGGGACGTCCAGGTCGATCTGTCGACCGTCTCGTCTCCGCTCGGCTCGCTCACCGCAACGAAAGAGCACTGCAACGGTGGCACGTACACCTCCCAACTGAACGTTCAGCCGCGATTCACTTTCGTCCAGGTCAATCCGCCGAACAACACCGGTGTTTGGGATACCGGCATTGCGGGCGACCCCGTGATTCAGTTGCAGCAGTCCGTGCCCGCTCCTTGGGTCCACGACGTCGCCCCCCAACTAGGCCTCGTCATTGATCCGTGCTCCGATTTCCACGGTGGCATCAGCGAAGCCAACCCCAAGCTCAGTTGCGACTGCAACAACAACGCCGTCCGCGACAAGTGTGACATCGAAGGCGGCGCAGCGGACGCCGATCAAGACGGCATCCCCGACCAGTGTCAGGCCGGCGGGATTCCGACTGCCTCCGAGTGGGGCCTCGCGATTATGATCATGGCGTTGCTCACCGGCGGAACGGTCGTTTTCCGACGCCGCCGCCCGGTAACTCAGTAGCCGAGCAACGCACGACATTCATATACCAGGGCCGACCCCCACCGGGTCGGCCCTCTCTTTTGGGGTCAGAGCGCATGTAGGTGTCAGTGCTGTCCCCAATCCCCGCCAGCACTCTCAAACATTGGCGCACGTGGAGAAATGAAAACCAACAGATCAGACTGGTGGATGTTGCTGCGCGGGGATGCTCTGCGGCGAGCTGGCCGCGGGTTGCGAAGGCGCTGGGGAATAGGCTGAAGTACAGTGTGCCAATGGGGCTGGGTTGACAGTGGTGCTTTATCTTGCTTGTGGGTGATTGTCTGCGCCGGTGGACGAATTCCCTTTGAGCCACTATCACTCCCGCATGTTCGGGCAGGCGGAAGCACACGTACCCATCGTTCAAGACCCAGCCGGGCACTTGGCCATCCTCATGGCGGTTCTGGCTGTTATCTTCTGGTCCACGCAGCATTCGGTCATCGGACGACTGTTCAAGGTCGTCCCGGCGCTCGTGTTCTGTTACTTCGTCCCAACGACGCTGACGACGTTCGGCGTCATCCCCGACGAGTCGCCGCTCTATGATTGGGTCGGCGGATTCGTACTCCCGGCTGCGCTGCTGCTTCTGATCCTCTCACTCGACCTGCCAGCCATCATCAAGCTAGGGCCCAAGGCGATCATCATGCTCCTCGCCGGGACGACGGGCGTCGTCATAGGCGGCCCTATCTCATTGGCCATCTGCAAGGGTTGGTTGCCAGACGACGCTTGGCAAGGGATGGCTGCCCTCGCCGGAAGTTGGATAGGCGGAGGCGCGAACTACATGGCCATGGGCGACATCGCAGGAACAAGCCAACACATGATGGGCCTAATGCCCATTCCCGATGTCTTCGTCGCCAACATCTGGATGGGTGTGCTGCTCTACATGTCAGGTCATCAGTATGCAATCGACAAATGGACAGGCGCTGACGCCAGCACGATCAGAGACCTCGAACACACCATGACTGAATTCCAGCAACGAACGGCCCGCATCCCAACGACCGGAGATCTGATCATCATCCTCGCCATCGCCTTCTTCGGAAGTTGGATGTGCAGTGGCCTGTCGGTCCACCTACCGGAAATCGGCAGCGCCATCACTTCGACGACCTGGAAGTACATCACGATAACGACGTTGGGAGTGCTCCTCTCGTTCACGCCGATGCGGAATTACGAGGGCGCCGGCGCCTCCAAGGTCGGTTCGGTCATGATCTACCTGCTCGTCGCGTGCATCGGCGCCAGCGCCAACTTCAATAAGGTCTTGGACGCGCCGGAGTTCATTGTGATGGGCATGATTTGGATCGCGATTCACATTACCGTGTTGCTCACCGTTGCTTGGCTCATCAAGGCACCGATCTTCTTCGTAGCCGTCGGATCGCAAGCCAACATCGGCGGCGCCGCCAGCGCTCCGGTCGTCGCCGCCGCGTACCATCCGTCACTGGCGCCGGTCGGTGCGCTTCTGGCGGTGGCTGGTTATGTTCTGGGAACCTACGCAGGACTGGCCTGTATGCACCTGCTCAAATTCGTCGCTGGCGTCTCATGAATGAATAGGTGACAGCAGCGTGAAACGAATCTCGGAACAAAAGGTCGCAGTGCTAGCGCTGACAAGCGCGCTGCTCGCGGTTGCGGCCGGCTGCTCCGCGGCTGAACCCGCAACGGACGCCCGCCAGCCGCTGCAGTGGGGCGTGTACCAGATCTACACGGGGGCAGAGCGGTTTGCGCAACACCTTAAGAACGAAGTGAATCGTCTCGCGTCGAAGCCGAACTACGTCATGTTCTATCGCGATCTCGGTCGCCCATTTCCCACAGACGGCATCGACGTGATCTACAACACGGGCGCGACGCCGATTATCTCGCTTGAACTCTGGCGATGGCATGATGCGAAGACCGAACAATTGCCCCGCATTCTGGCTGGTGAATGGGACGAGTTTTTCCGCACATGGGCCCAGCACGCCAAGCGTGACGGTCGGCGCGTGCTGCTGCGGTTTGGATTCGAATTCAACGGCGACTGGTTCTCCTGGGGCGGGAAGCCCGAGGAGTTCAAAACCGCATGGCGACGGGCACGCGACATCTTCGACGAAGTCGGCGTGAAAAACGTCGAATGGGTTTGGTCGGCCAACGTCACCAGTCATCCAACCGTACCTGCCAACGACATGCACAACTACTACCCCGGCGATAAGTACGTCGATTGGGTTGCGGTCGACGGCTACAACTGGGGGGACGAGTACAAGGATTATCATCACTGGACGTCGTTCGAGAAGGTGTTTTCGCACGTGTTTGACGAGTTCGCGAAGCGTTATCCGCGTAAGCCGCTGATGATAGCAGAGTGTGGATCACCCGAAGGAACGGTGGGGCAGAAAGCGCAGTGGGTACGCGACGCGCACGCCGCCGCGCAGCGTCACGCGCAGCTAAAGGTCATCATCTGGTTCAATTTCGACAAGCGCCGCGAAGGCGAACTGAACTTCCGACTTGACTCGTCCGTTGACGCCCTCCGTGCCTTCAATGAGACCTTTGCCGTCAAACGCGAGTAACGCATTGGCAGCACAGTGTCCATGCGCATGGAGCGAGGCACATATGGCGTGGGATGGCACGGTCTTGCGGAGTGCAGCGCAGCAAGGCCGTGGAGAACGCGGGCCGTCCCACGGCCTGGCTTCGCCAGACCTTGCCACCCACCTCATTGTAATGGATCAGAACTCCGTGACGCTCGACAGGTTGAAGCTTGGCAGCTTGACGGCCGGGAGCAGCATCTTGCCGCGTTCGAGGGTCACGGACTGCATTGGGGCGGTGGCTGCGTCCAGTTGGGCAAATGCGCGCAGCGGGCTGTCGTGGAAGCGGAAGTTGCGAAGTCCGGTGACGATCTTGCCGTCTTCGATTAGGAAAGTGCCATCCCGTGTCATTCCCGTAATGGTGAGATCGCTTGCGTTTACGTAGCGAATGTACCAGAAGTTGGTTATCAAAATGCCTCGCTCGGTCTGGGCGATTAGCTCCTGTGTGCTCTCTGCGGTCGGGCCGTTGAAGGACATCGTCACCGCGTCGGGGCCTGGGTTTGCGTCGACACCGTGCTCTTGGGCGGTGAAGCGGTCATAGTGCAGGGACTTAAGCACACCGTTGTCGATCCAGGTCTGCGGTCGTTGTGGCGTCCCGTTTCCCGTGAACCGTGCGCCGAGCAGGCGCGGGTCGGTCGGGTTGCTGCGAACGCTCAAACGCAAGTCCAGAAGGGAGCTGCCGAGCTTGCCGGCCAGCGCGCTGCCGCCTTTGTGATAGCTCTTCGCGCCCAAGCTCCACAGCAGCGGGCCGAAGATGCCCGCGGTGGCCGACGGTTCGAGAATCACCGTATAGCGTCCGGGTTCGATTCTTCGCGGGTGCTTCGATCGCAGCGCCTTGTCCACCGCCACGTCCGCTCGGACGCGATGATCGAGACCGTTGATGTCGCGATGGCGGTTCATCGTCCACCCGGTGCTGTCCTCCGCCGTCGCGGTGAGGCTGAACGTCGCGGAGGTCGAGCGGTCATACGCGAACAGTCCCGACGAAGCAGCCAACCCCGTGACGTCGGATCCGTTCGTCAAGATCCCCGCACCGCTGAGCCCGTTCTCTTCGCAAACGCCGATGACCGGTCTGACCCTTTGGGCGATGTGACTGGGTTCTGCGTTGGCCGTCGCGTTCACGTAGTGCGGCGTGGCGTCGTATTGCTGCGGGCCGAGGGACGGCAGGAACTCGGGATCCTCCGGCGCCAGCTTTGCGATTTCCTCTGCACGCTGCAGGGCCGACACGATGCTGTCGCGATCCAGTTGATTGGTCGTTGCCCGTCCCGCCTTCTTTCCGAATGCGACCCGCACCGAAAGCGAAGGCTCGCGCGTCGAGACGTTTTGCACGACTTGGTTGTTCGCGAATCGCAGCGTCGCGCTTTGTGAATCGGAAAACCGAACGAACGTGTCGTCAGCCGTCGACCGACTCAGAATCAACGACGCAATACGCTCGAACGCTTCCCGCGATGTTAGTTCCGTACTCACGATGATTCTCCTAAGCTGTCGGATCGATCACGTTCACGTTGCGGAAGCGCGCATGCGATGCGGCATGCGTCATCCATCCCGATTGGCCCGGCTGACCCTTGCCGCAGGTGATGAACCCGTACTGCCTGCGATGAGCCCGGTCGGCCACGCCGTCGCAGCTGCCCCAGAACTCGGGCGTGATACCTTGATAGATCACGTCCTTGAGCATGTCGCCGCGTTTGCCGTCCTTGATCTCCCAGAAGCAGTCGCCGCCGAACTGGAAGTTGTA
>JAJDDU010000135.1 GCA_029260155.1 Phycisphaerae bacterium
CCGCAGAGGGTCTGCTGCAAAACGCAAAACCCATGCATCGCCCAACCCTGCCCGATGTGCTCGAATCGCCCGTCCTTGAGACGGTACAGATTCGGGGCGCTGACCATGTGTCTGGGATCGGGGCCAGCGAACCAGTTCATATTGCTCGTGCCGACGTTGCAGGTGGTTCGGGCCAACGAGTATGCGCGGAACCCCTCGACGGCATTTCCGTTCGTCCAATTCTGAACGGTGGGAATAGAGCCGATGATCGCGTCGGGCTCGGCTGCTGCTGGGGATGCTGCGATCGCACAAGCCAAGACGATGAGCGTCGGTACGGATCGGGTTCGGTGAGACATGGTTCGTTCCTCCGTCGCTACAGCCCGGATCCCAAATGTGAATGCTCTTTAACAGGCTACCCGAACGGCGCGACGATCGCGAGGTTTTCTCGGTTTTCGTTCCGCGTGATTGAGAGCAACGCCAGGGATGCGTACACTGCGTCGCGTGGGACGAGTTTCTGGCGACAACATGACCGGCCGACTGTGGGTCGAAGAGGGCGAGCACGCGGTGGGGGCGGTGGCGGAAGTCGCGCTCGTAGGGCCTGTGGAGAAGCTCTACACCTATCGCGTGACGCCGGAACTCGCGAAACAACTCGCCGCCGGGCAGCGCGTGAACGTGCCGGTGGGCAAACGTGGGCGGCTGACCGAGGGATTCTGCATCGCGATCGATCAGAAACCGTGGGACAACACGTTGCGGCCCATCGATTCGCTAATCGACGCGGAGAGTTTTCTAACCGACGACCTTCTGGAACTAGGCCGGTGGATCTCGCGTCACTACGCATGCCCGCTCGGGCGAACACTCGGCGCGTTGGTGCCGGACGCCGTGCGCAAGCAAGCCGGCTACGCGACCCAACGCTTCGCGCGACTTACCCAACCGATCGAGACGATACGCGCAGACGGCAAGAGGCTGGGCGGCAAGCAGAAGGCAGTGCTGACGCGACTGGGTGATGCGACAGAAGCACTGGACCTCACCGTGCTGCTCGCGGAATCCGGCGCATCGCGGGCCACCGTGCGGGCGATGGAATCACGCGGGTGGATCGAGGTGGAGGCGACCAAAGTGCGACCGCCGGCGCCCGATTTCGATCAGCCCGCCGCAGAGCCGGATTACGAATTGAATGCGGATCAGCAGGCAGCTGTCGAACGTGTAATGAAGATCATCAACGCACGCACGTTTCGCGTGGGGTTGTTGCATGGCGTCAGCGGCAGCGGCAAGACGGAGGTGTACATCCACGCCATGCGCGAAGTCGTCGCGTCGGGCGGCCAAGCTGTCATGCTCGTTCCCGAGATTGCACTGACCACGCAACTCGTTCAGCGATTGGCTTCGCGCTTTCAGGATGTGGCGGTCGTTCACAGCGGGCTCACCGGCGTGCAGCGATCGCTCACCTGGGCAGCGATTCGCTCGGGCGAGAAAAAAGTCGTGATCGGCACGCGTAGCGCGGTCTTCGCGCCCTGCCCAAACCTCGGATTGATCGTGGTCGACGAGGAGCAGGAGGGCAGCTACAAGAATCTGCAAGCGCCGCGTTTTCACGTGCGCGACGTCGCCATCAAGCGAGGCCAACAGCTTGACATTCCGGTCTTACTGGGCAGCGCGACACCGTCGTTGGAATCGTATCACAACTGCGCGCGGTTCGAGCATTTTGAACGCATCGACCTGCCGCATCGCGTGAAGGAGCTTCCGCTCCCGACGGTAACGGTCGTCGACATGAACGACGAATACCAGGAGAAGACCGGCATTCCGCTGCTGTCGCGCCTCACGCTGGCGGGGATAGAGAAGGTGTTTTCCAACCGCGAGCAAGCGGTCGTTTTAATGAACCGGCGCGGATACGCGAGCTGGGTCTGCTGCGGGTCGTGCAAACATCGGATCGTCTGCCCCGACTGCAACGTTAACATGGTCTATCACGCCTCCCGCGCCGAGATGCTCTGTCACTTTTGCGGGCGGCGTACGCCTGCGGAGAAAACGTGTCCAAATCCATCGTGTAATGGCCGCCTGCTACCGTTCGGCAGCGGCACGCAGCGCGTGGAAGAACGCCTGAAACGCCTGTTCACGAGCGCCCGCATTGCCCGTGTCGACAGCGACACGATGCGCAACGCCCAATCCTATCAGCACGTGATTCAGCAGTTCGAGAGTCGCGAGATCGATTGCATCGTCGGGACGCAGATGATTGCCAAGGGTCTCGATTTCCCGTTCGTTTCGTTTGTCGGCGTGATCGGCGCGGACACGACACGATCGGGTCAGGATTTTAGAAGCGACGAACGACTGTTCCAGTTGGTCACACAGGTAGCCGGTCGGGCGGGCCGCAGTCAGAGCGCAGGCGCGGTCGTCGTGCAAACGCTGTCGCCGGACTCCCCCGCGCTCAGGGCGGCCATCAACCACGACTACGCGTCGTTCGCCGAGCGAGAACTCACCGGACGCCGTATGTCATTCATGCCGCCCTTCAGCCGGTTGGCCCGTGTCGTGACAGCAGACCCCCACGAACCAAGGGCACGCGAATCAGCCCAGACCCTCGCGGAGAATGCCCGCACCGCGATCGAAGAATGTGCGCTTTCGAACGCCGAAGTGCTAGGTCCCGCGCCGTGCGTCATGGAGAGAATTCGCAACCGCTACCGCTATGAGATCGTGATCCGATGCGCGACGGCGGTCGACATGCAGAAACTGCTCGACCGACTCCGCGCCGGCGCACGGCTGCGGACAAAAACCGCCTCCATGGTCGTCGACGTCGACCCAGTGTCACTGGTTTGACACACCGAACGGTGAGACGCCAAACGCGCCGCCTTTGCCCGTCAAAGTATCTGTAACTAGCTGGCGGAAAGGAAGTTACGTAATACTCAGCGACCGCTCGGTCGGCACCAACCGCCCCGAAAAACCGACTAGCAGTACTATTAGTCAGCACAGGCCGCGTGACTTCGGTCAAGATTTTCGCACCTCAGCGCCGATACCCAAACATCGCCGGAAACGGGCAGACGAGTGCAAGCAGAGGAGTTGGTGCAATGCAGGTCGAATCCATCACCGAACGACGCAAGGTCGCTGTGGCGCGTCGGCATCAGCCGGCGGGCGTTCATACGGTGGAGTTTCCCGCGTGGGGCGATGGGGGCCACGGCCCCGAGCTCGGACCGCATCCCGACGAACTGAGGCTGGAGGTTACCGGCGAAGACGGGCTGATCGTGGACTGGTTCGATGACAACTGGTGGCTGGAATCGCTGCGGCGCTGGAAAGACCGCACGCTGGCGATTCACCTGCTGCCGACGCCGGACGCGCTGCTCCACCCCCAGGTCACCCATGAGCTGGAAATGGTCCGCCGCCTGAACACCCCTTGGCGCTTGATCGGGTACACGTACGTGTCCGACATCGGTCATGCCTCCGTCATTCGCGGCGTAGCGGCCAGCCGGTACGATGAAATCCGCGTGATCGATCAGCAGCGTCCGTCGACCGAATCCTTCGAGGTCGGCCTCGCCACGCTTGAATTGGCAGATGTTCTTGAAGAGGTCCGGCACGCCCAGGCATCCGAGCAGGTCGGCGGTCCGATGCTGACCCGCGCCCCGCTACCGCGTGCTTGCGCTCAGCCCGCGCATTGCAACGTCTGAATCGCCCGATTCAATCCGGTCGGCTCGCGTTTGACTCAATCGTGTAGAGAAACCAGCGTGCCTTCGGCGATCCGCTCTTGCTCGGTTGGCGGATAAAGTACACCGTCCAAACCAACCCGTCGGCCATACGCAGTTTGAAGTAATGCCGGCGGAGGTAGAGCTCTCCTTGGGCCTGCGAGCTTTCGCGCTCCGAGTGCTTCCAAACGCTGATCTTCGCATCGATCTCGACGGTCTCACCGCGCCATTTGAATGCGCTGGGGAGCCCAGGCTCGCCACGGCCCATGGCAGCCATGTCGAATCCACCGCCCGCCGGAGTAATCTGGTCGCCTACGAACTCAGCCATAATCGTTCACACCGCGGTCGCATCATACTCCACTAGTTCGATTTCGATGCCGTCAGGATCAAAAAAGTAGAGGCGTTTTCCAGGCTCGTAGTCCATTTCAGCCTTGGGGGTCACGCCGAGGGAGGCGAGCCGCTTCTTCATGGCATCCAAGTCGTCCACAACGTACCCGAAATGATTGATGCCCACCCTGCCATAGTCGTTGTCGGCCTTTTCCGACTGAGCAGCTTGGAAGAGGGCGACATAATGGGCGTCATCCCCAACGTGGGCAGCGGGCCTGCCGTCGCTCGTGGTCCCCTCCCAACGGAGGTCGAATCCGAAAAGCTGGCGATAAAACTCGGTCGATCGGGCCAAGTCGGACACAGACAAGTTCACGTGCTCTATAAACATAACAGACGCCTTTTCTAAAAGTATCTACTTTTGTATATATCGCACATGACGAATAAGTCAAGTGTTTTCTTTGCAAATTCAGAAAACGGGGCCTATGATGAACTCATGGCACAGGAAACGGTTACCAATGCCCAGAAGCGCTTGCTGGATCGGATCAAGCGAACCGGTCCGATGACGGCGGGGCACTTGGCGGAGATGTTGGGTATGACGGACGTTGCCGTCCGGCAGCATCTCACCGTTCTGGAGCGGGATGGTCGGGTGCGACAGGAGCGGCGTCCGGTGCAGGGGCGTGGCCGGCCGTCGATGGTGTGGTCGCTAGCGCCGGGTGCGGACCAGGTGTTTCCCGATCGCCACGCTGACCTAACGGTCGACCTGATCAACGCGATGCGGCGTGAATTCGGCGAGGAGGGGCTGGCGCGGATCGTCGCGGCGCGTGCCGACGAACAGATCGATCGTTACGGAGCAGATCTTCCGGGAACGCATGCGCCGTTGGAAAGTCGGGTGCAATCGCTGGCTGCGCAGCGTACGGCCGAAGGCTATATGGCTGAGGTGGCTTGCGAGGAGGGCGGGGGCTATCTGCTCATCGAGCATCACTGCCCTATTTGCCCCGCGGCGCGGATCTGCGCCGGGCTTTGTGCCGCGGAGCTGGACGTGTTTCGACGAGTCCTCGGCCCGGACGTTTCGGTCGAGCGCACTGCGCACGCGCTGGCTGGGGAAGCGCGATGCGCGTATCTCATTCAGGGGGCAAGCCAAGAGCCGGATTAGGTCCAGCCGATGATCAAGGCTGCGGGGCGTCCAACTCTTCGCCCGACCACGACTGACTCGCCGGCGGGAGACCGTTGATAAGCTGGCGGAACGCGAGCAGATCGAACGGCATCACGGTCCCGTCGCGATCGATATCCGCAAAGTCCTCGATGACACCGGCGGGTGGCGATATCACGCCGTTGACCAATTGGCGGAACGTGAGCAGATCGAACGG
>JAJDDU010000136.1 GCA_029260155.1 Phycisphaerae bacterium
GCAAACTGGAAGGCGCCAACAACAAGATCAAAGTCATCAAACGCATCGCCTACGGCTTCCACGATCTCGAATACTTCGCACTCAAAGTCAAACAGGCTCTACCGGGACGTTTCTCCAGTAACTAATTCGGAGGAGAACCAACAAGGTGAGCACGCGCGTGACGCTGTACTTCGACGTCGGCGCGTGCGCTGCGCTCAGTGCGTCGCAACGCAGCCGCATTCGTCATCAACTACCGACCCGCCTGACGCGTGACGACGTGTTGTACGTCGTGTCATCCAAACACCGAACGCAGTCAGCCAATCGTCGCGCCGCCACCGAACGCTTTGTCGAACTCCTGGCCGACGTACTGCGGCCGACAAAGCCGCGAAAGAAGACAGCCATTCCCACTGCTACGCGCCGAAGACGACTGGAACAAAAGCGCCGCCGAGGCGAAGTGAAGCGCCATCGCGGACAAGCACCGCCCGCAGACATCGACCGAAGCGGGCATCGTGCTCATGATGTTGGTCGCAATCGCGACTCGAAGAAGTCGGCGAGTTTCTGGTAGAACACGATGCGGTTGGCCTCTTTGGCGAAACCATGCCCTTCGTCGTCGAATGCCAGCAACTCCGGCTCTTGGCCGCGGGCTTTGAGGGCTTCGTAGAGCTGCTCGGCTTCGTGGAACGGGACGCGCGGGTCGTTCTTGCCATGGGCGATGAGCACCGGCGTCTCAATGCGGTCCACAAGGTGAATCGGTGAAATCGAACGGAGGAAGTCGGGATCGGTGAGTGGCCCGTACTCGGCTTCGCGGAGCTTTCGGCGGTAGGCTTTGGTGCGCTTCAAGAAGGTCTCGAAGTTGACGATCCCAACGACATTGCACGCGGCGCCGAAGATGCCCGGCGCTTGCGTAATGACAGCCATGACCATGAACCCGCCATAGCTGCCTCCGTACGCACCGATCATTTTCGGTTTCGTGTAGCCATTGTCGATTAGCCATTGTGCACAGGCGACGCCGTCGCGAACGCTGTCCATGCGTTTCCTATAGTCGTCCATTTCGAGGTACGCGGTCCCGTACCCCCTGCTCCCGCGCACGTTTGGCGCGAGCACGCCGAAACCGCGCGAAAGGAAGTACTGGAAGTGTCGCGAGAAACGCGGCCGATACTGACCTTCGGGGCCGCCATGGTAGCTGACCACGAACGGGATGGACTTGCCTCGCGAGTAGCCTTGCGGCACGTACAAGAAGGCCGGTACTTCGAGCCCGTCGAATGACTTGATGCGGACCAGTTGCGGCAAGGGAGACCCGTCAACCGCGATACCACCCGTGTCGGCTTGCGTGAGGCGAACCGGATCGGATTCTGCGGCGTCGATGTTCCATTTGTAGATCGATCCGGGCGTGTTGGCGTTGTTGACTGCGTACAGCAGCGTTCGGCCGGCGAGTCGCACGTTTCCGATTACGCCGGCGGGAATGTCAGGCCCGGGGATTGCTTCAAAGCCCGGCAGTGAGAACAGGTGAACTTGGGCGTAACCATCGACGTTGACGACCGCAGCGAGCACATCGCGCTCGTCGTTGACAACGGCGTAATCGAGGTCGTGGGCCGCGAATTGTGGCAAAGCCGGTTCGATCTTTCCGCTTCGGAGTTCGATCTGTAAGAGCTGTTTGCGATCACCCTCGTAGTCGGAAACCACCAGGAACCTGGTATCGGCGGCGAAGTAACCGACGGGGTCGAACGACCACGGCTGCTTCACCCAGTCGATCGGCCTTGAGCCCATGCCGGTCAGCGAAATCTCGCGCACGTGCGATTCGGACGCCGACACGTATTGGGCGACCGCAAGTTTGTTGCCGCGTCGCGTGAAGTCAGCCGGATACCAGTATCCGGGCTTGTTCCAGGCCAGTTTGGACGTGCGTGTCTTCATGTCGTAGACAAAGACGTTGAAATCCGCCTTGGCGTACTTATTGGCGCGGTAGGCGAACTTCGTCGAATCGCGATTCCACGCGACGGAGCCGAAGACCGTCTCACGGTCAACGAGCAACGGTTCGATCTGTTCGGTCGCGCTGTCCATCAGATGGATATCGAACTGCTCATCGCCGCCGTACCCGGCAGTGATGGCGATCCACCGGCCGTCTTCGGAGATCGCATAGCCACCGATGCCGTCGGCGAATTGTGTGATCGGTGTGCCTTCTTGTGCGCCGGGGGCTTGGCGGTGGAGTTGGTTGATGCCGTTGTCCAGAGCGACGAAATAGAAGTTCCCGTTGGCGGCGAGGCTCCCGCTACGCGGCCAGCGGATTTTGACAAACTGCTCAATAGTGGGGCGTTGCGTGTCCGTGGCCCATCGCTGCGTCGAGCAGCCACCGGCCACGATCATCAGCGTTAGGATACAGGTCATGTTTCGAGCAGTTGATCCGAGCATCACAATGCCTCCCGCGAGATTGGTGTTACCTGTCCGCGCCCCATGCCCTCCGACAGGATGGAGAATAGCGGAGTGTGTGTTTCGGTTCAACGCATCGCGATTGACGGTGTTGCTGCGTCGGTACTAAGATGCGCGTCGGCTTCGAGTACTGGTTGAATACATCTTGATGGGAGCGGGTGCGATGAAGGACGTTTCGCTTGAAAGTGCGCATTTGGCGGTGGCGGCTGCCGTGGCCAAGTCGGAAGAGATGGGCGTCAAAATGAACATCGCCATCGTGGACGCCGGCGCGAATCTCAAGGCGTTCGCGCGGATGGACGGTGCTTGGCTAGGGTCGATTGACATTTCCATCCGAAAGGCCCGCACCGCGCGGATGTTTGATATGAACACCGGCGAGATCGGGAAGCTCTCGCAGCCGGGCGGGGCGCTCTTCAACATCGAGCACTCCAACGGCGGCTTGATCACATTTCCAGGAGGAATCCCGCTGCGCGACGGATCGGATACGGTCATCGGCGCGATCGGCGTGTCGGGCAGCACGGTCGAGGATGACCACGCGGTGGCGCAAGCCGGCGCGAAGGCGATTGCGTAGCGGTGCGACAAGGGCGTGTCGAGGCAACTACGGGCCTAGTCGCGTGGGCGTCGGCTCCAGATGGTATTCCACGCCTCGTCTGTCCGGTCGCGAAGCGCTGACAGCGTCTCTTCACACGCTCTTGCCTCATGCATCGTGCAGTTGATGAGGGCTCGTTCCAAAGATTCACTCCGCTGAAGGTTCATCAAGGCGGTGTCGATCTTTCGCCATCGCGGAAACATGAATAGGTCGGCGAACCCCTGCATGATCAGTACCGCCGGAGCACTCAGCAGACGTGTTTCCAAGGAGACCTTTTCGCGAATTCGCTTCGCGCGCCTCTTCTGGGCTCTGCGGAGCGTCGTGTCGAATGAAGTCTCCACGTATCGGTCGGTTGCCAAGAAGCAGATCCACGCCGGTGTCGACGGCAATTCGCCGATGATTCCGATACGACCAGCCACCGTGACCGGGAGTTCAAAACTCTCCCAGAAGTACGGCTGTCTGCCAAGGCAATAGGGACGTCCGTGTGAGCTGTGGAAGCGTCGGACCGATGGGGTGCCCGCAGCTTCTCCAGGGTATGGAGAATTCAAGTCGCTCTCGCGCCATTCTGTGATCGTCGGTGCCGGATCATCGTCTTGTTCCAACGCGAACACGAGCCCTTCACCCGCGATACTGACGCCGTAACGAGACTCAAGTTCCGCGAACTCCGCGTCAAGCCACAGTTGCAGTTTCTTTGCGCTACGGACGTCATTTGCATACAATGCGTAGTGGCCGGAAACAACCTGGCGGGCACGCCCAGCTGCGCTATCCGGAAAGCGGTCGAGGCGTTCAGCAAGAGTGCTTCGCGAAGCATCCGGCTGGTGACAACCGAGAAGAGCGCACGCCATCACGCTTGGCCAGAACATCTTGAGATGGACCATAGCAGTTCTCGACCAAGAGCCTAATCGAACCCGCGAGTGCCTGTCCAGCTGATGAAGTCATTGAGCGTCTCAACAAGAACAGATCCGACGTGGACGATCGGTTCTCGGCTTCGCGGCGCGCGAAACCCTGCATGGTGCCCCGCCGTCACAACTGAACAATCAGGCACTTATTTGCGTCTCGTGCGCCGATGAAGTCGGGCGGCAGTTCGGGTGTTTCCAGAACACGGAAACGCTTCGCGCCAACTGCGGCGGCGACTTGCTCACGCAGCCACCCGATCGACAGCTCGCGATTGTTCATCGATACCAAGAGCACACCGCCAGCCTCAAGTAGCGTCGACGCCTCTTTGACGAGTCGTACCATGTCCTTGGTGATCTGAAAGACCCTGGGCGGTTTCTTCGTGCGCGCGAATGTCGGTGGATCGGCCACGATCAGATCGAATCGATGCCCCTGTTTTTCGGCGCGCTTGAAGAAGTCGAAAACGTCCGTGCAGTAGAACCGATGATCGTCCATATTGATGCCGTTGGCGGCGAAGTTCAGCTTCCCCCACTCAAGCGATTTCTTTGAGATGTCCACGCTCGCCGTCGACGCAGCCCCGCCGATCGCCGCTGCCACCGAAAACCCACACGTGTGGCTGAACAGGTTCAAAACGCGCTTGTCACGCGCCATGTCTCGAATACGCCCGCGATTCTCGCGATGATCCAGGAACAAGCCGGTCAAGTATCCGTCGTACGGCCTGATGCGGTAGCTGATACCGTTCTCTCGGATCGGGATTTCCGGCTCGGACGGCTTCCCCCAGATCGGTTGCGGATCGGTCAGAGACGCCTCACTTTCGGGGTCCGGGCGACTGCGGTCGTGGGGAATGTTCTTGAGGTAGACCGCCGAGACATCGAGCCGCTCACTGAACCACTTCGCGGCCGCCCGCACCGTATCGATGTTTCCGTTGAATTTTCCCTGGATGGTGTGGAGGACAATCACATCGCCGTATTTGTCGGCCAGGAGACCTGAGACGCCATCGACTTTGGCGTTGAAGAGTCGAAATGCGTCGGTGTCCGCATCGATCAGGCACGGTACCCGCGAGGCGATCGCGACTTCCAGATGAGCGTCCAGGACGGGCTCGCCGCGGGCGACAGCGTCGAACGAAGTCGGGGCGGGCACATATACATGCACCGGCTCGCCCGTGAACGGATGCTTCAAGGTGATGGATTCAAGATGGAGGTAGAAACGTCCTGACTGGGTCTTGTTGGCTCGCGCGGCGAATTCCACGTCACCCAGCACCGGAATGTTCATCCCGGATAGGACGGCTCTAATGCGCAGTTTTCCACGCCCGTGCGGGGTCACCCTGATAAGGGAATTGTTGGGGTAGGAGTTGATGGTCTCGGTTCCGAGCGTGGGCTCCTTCGAACTGCTGGGCGATTTCTCCGGTTTCTTGGTGCCGGGAAGATCACGGCGTACACCCGGTTTTACCGGCTTGCCGCGTACGACTGCCACAAATCGCCGTTCTGCCTCTCCCGCGGCCAGAACCGCGCCAAGTCGCTCCGCCGCCGCAGCGCTCTTGGCCAGGGCAAGCACGCCGGAGGTATATTTTTCCAGCCGATAGCAGGCACGCAGCGGTGCTGAGGAACCGCCGCCGGCGCGTTGCTCCAAGACGTCGATAACCCCCCAGGCGATGCCTTTTCGAGGAGAATGGACGCTCAGCCCAGCCGGCTTGTTCACGAAGAGGAAATGTTCATCCTCGAATAACCGGGAAACAAGCCCGGCTGCCACGTTTTCGTCGTTCATGCACCCATGTTCTTCGCGAGGCGTGAAGGCGTCAATATCCGTCCGGCTGGAGCGAGGCATTTCGTGGGCCGATAAACGGGGGTTGATAGCGTGCGCGGAATTCGCATGATTCGACAGAAACTCGCCATCTGGCCATGATATAATCTGGTGCGTATGGAGGCACAGGAGACCGTGTTGGCGATGCATTCGAGGGCGGCAGGCTGATGGATTGGAATTCGATTCGAGAGCAGTTCCCGGTCACGCGGAACTACAATTTCCAGAACCACGCCGCCATCGCGCCGGTGTGCCGCCGCGCCGTCGAAGCCATGAACCAGTACGGCGAACGTGCGAGCGCCTACGGCTATCTCGGAAGCAAATTCTACGCGCACGCGGATCACGTGCGCCATCAGGCCGCTCAGCTCATCAACGCCAACCCCGACGAAGTCACTTTCATCAAGAACACGACCGAGGGGATCAACTTCGTGGCCAACGGGCTCTCCTGGAACAACGGAGACAATGTCGTCACCACAAACGTCGAGTTTCCCTCCAACATGTACCCTTGGCTCAACTTGCAATCGCGCGGCGTCCAAGTCCGTACCGTCATGGAGGAAGCAGGACGCATTCCAATCGAGCGCATTATCGAGGCCATCGACAGCCGCACGCGCGTCGTGGCCATCTCGTCCGTGCAGTACGCCAGCGGATACCGAACCGACTTGGCCACACTCGGTGAGTTTTGCGTGAGCAAGGGCGTGTTCCTCTGTGTCGACGCGATTCAGTCGCTCGGGGCCATGCCCATCGACGTCAAAGGAATGCACATCGACTTCCTCGCAGCCGACGCCCACAAGTGGATGTGTGGCCCGGAGGGGATCGGTATCTTCTACGTCGCCAAGGAGATCCAAGGCCACCTGCGACCGAGCTGCGTGGGCTGGATGTCAGTCAAAAACGTTCGCAAATTCGACCACTACGATCTCGACTTCGACGACTCCATCAAGCGTTTCGACAGCGGCTCCTACAATCTCGCGGGAATCTACGCGCTCGGCGGGTCGTTGGATTTGCTCTTGGAAATCGGCGTCGACGCCATCTGTCAGCGCTTGCTGTTCCTGACCGATCGGCTCGTAGACGGCCTGCGCGACAAGGGCTACCGCGTGTACAGCTCCCGCGAGCGCCCCGAAGCCAGCAGCATCGTCGCGTTCAGCTCCGATACACACGACCACGACACTGTCCAGCGACACCTCCAAAGCGAGCATCGCTTGGTCATCGCCGTTCGCAGGGGCAAGCTGCGCGCCAGCCCCCACTTCTACAACACCGAACGCGAAATCGATCAACTGATCGAACTTCTTCCGCGACACTAGGCCATTCCATAACGACAGCCTCTCTAGCGCAACAACGCAGTTGGACCGTGCGACTCGTCGTTTGGTCGTAGAATCGCTATGTGTTACATCGTACAGTGACGTTGTGCGGAAAAAGCGATTGATCCTCCAGCGCGGCTGTTCCCGCTGGCCGGAGCAAGTCAATTCAGACACGGTATGCTGCAAAACGTCTCTGGAGGTGCGCCAATGTCTGAACCCAGTGCCGGACAATTCAAGGTAGAGTGCTCTTGCGGCAAAAAACTGAAGTTGCCGGTTTCGGCGGCCGGGCGACGGGCCAAGTGCCCCAACTGCAAGAGTGTGTTCACTGTACCGTCACCGCCAGCCGGCCCCGCCGCCAGCAGACCGGATGACGGCGTATCCCTGCTCGACGACTTGGCCGCGCATGCCCGGGCAGCCGATGCACCCCCCAACCTACCCGCAGAGAACGCGAGTTCGAAGTGCACTAAGTGCGGCGCAGATATGCCCGCCAGTATGGTCTTGTGCGTCACGTGCGGGCACAACGTGCAAACCGGCCGAACGCTCAAGCAGGCCAGCGCCCGGAGATCTGACATCGGTGCCGCTGCGCGCTGGACGGCGGCACGCGCCGGAACGTTCGCCTTCGGCTGCCTCTTGAGCAGCGTTGGCGCCCTGATTGGCGCAGTAATCTGGTCGGTCGTGTCAATCACCACCAACTACGAAATCGTGTGGATCGCGTGGGGCCTGGGCGGCTTGGCCGGTTACGGCATGGCCGTGGGGTATCCCACCGAGAACTTGCGCGCAGGAGTGACCGCTGCGTGCATCGCCATGATCGGAATCGTCGGCGCAAAGCTCACACACTTCGTATACGTCGACTACTCCGAGCTGTCTGCGGTGATGGGCTTCGTCGTCGCCGTCAGAGACGGAGACCTCGACAAGCGATTCCGTCTGGCTTGGCATCGATCCGAACTTGAGGCGCGAAATCAGGGACTGTCATTCGACGCCATTCGGCAAGAGCGCCTCCTGGATCACGAGTACGAGAAGATCAAGGCGCTTACATCTGAAGAGCTTGACGAAGCCGTCGCCGAGCTGGAAGCCTGGGAGGCCGGAGCCAAATGGGATGACGAGCAATACATGCGGAACTCCCTCATTTACGCGCACGCGGAGGAGGCCACCGAGAAGCTCTATCCGGCGCAGGAATACGAGAACCCAGACGAACGTCCAACGCTCACGCCCAATGAGTGGAAGAACCTGTACGAGGCCGCGACGGCGGCGGTCGAGGCCATGACGCCTGAACAACGACTCGCGCGAGTCAATGAAATCAGCGACGAGGAGGAGCGGAGTGCCCAGGCGAATCGCCTTGCATACCACCGCCAACGTCTGCGAATACTGCGAATGGGAATCTCATACGTGAATCCGCGAGCGCAGTCACTCTTCGACGAGGAACTCAAGAGAGTGCAGGCGTTCTCTGATGAGAAACGAACATCGGCGACTGCTGAGCTCGACGCGTGGGAGGGCGGCGGCAAATGGCAAGATCAGGAGTACATGCGCAACCATTTGATCGAACTGCGTGTCGACGACGTCATGGGAGAGTTTGAGAGTGAATTTGATGTCTATTCCGACACTTATGGGACGCAGTTGGAAACCGAGTGGCAACGGCAACACAAACTTGCAGTTGTGGCGGTAGACGCCTTACCTGTGGAACAACACGCCCAGCACGTTCGGGAGCTTGAAGCACGAGCGCACGACGAGGTTGGGGCAGGCTTCGCCAAGGAGTTCGCGGGAAGCGCCCTGAGTGTCTTCTTCGCAAACTACTTCGGTGTGTTTGATATTCTCTTCAGCGTCCTGGCCGTCGCCTCGGCCTTCAAGATCGCAACCGGCGGGAGCGACGATTAGACCAGTGCGCGGCTCAATGTCGCCGGATCGCGATGCAGTCCGGCCCCCTCCCGGTGTTCGGAATGACAACCAGCGAGGACGTGCTATTGGCCGAACACACGCTGCATGATAGCGAGGTCGGCGGCATCCGCGTCACCGTCGCCGTCGAGATCGGCATCGCGACACGCGGGGTCCGTGGAGACACCCGGACCAGTGACGCACTCGAGGTAGTTCGCGAAGTCGTCGATCTCGACAACACCGTCGCAGTCAAGATCGCCCACCGTGTTGCGTAGCCAAGTCCCCATGATACCCAGGTCGCTGGCCCCCTGCTCAGACTCGTAGACCAGCAACGCTTCGGTGCGATCGGCGATGATATGCTGAAAGAAGGCATCGTGATCCTGCGGGATGTTCAGCAAGCCGGGTTGCCAATCGAGTCCGTCGTAGTTCAACGACACCACCTGCCGCTGACCGTCGTCGCGACCGAGGAGCGTGCCGACGGCCCGGGCGCCGCTGTAGAACGCGACGCGCACGCGCGTTACCAGATTCAGCGAACTCGTATACGGATTCACGACCTCCCGCCAGCCGCTCGCGTGGTCATACCGAAACGCATAGAAGTTATTGGGGCCTTCCCAACGCGTGAAGGCACCGATCACGTCGCCGTCTGCGTTGGAGTCGATGTACGCGAAGTTCTCGACATTGATGTTGTACGGGGCGGGCGGAAGCACTTCATGCGGCGCCTGCCACACCCCGCCTTGCGTGCGCGATGCGTAGATCGTGTACGGCGAAGAAGTCTGCCACAAAAGAGTGGCCTCGCCGCCACCTCCGACCGTCAGCGGGAATCGCGACGACGCGCCCACGCTGGAGAAGCTCGCCGCTTGGGAGTCCGGGATGAACTCCACAGGTCCCCATGTGTTGTCGGCGCCGTTCCATCGATGGCCGTAGAGACCCGAGGGGCCGCCACTGAGCACACGATAGACGAGGTAAAGCGCCGTTCCAGCCTTGTCCTGTGCGAGCGTCGGCAGCAGCGTATCGTATCCGATCGGTGACACTTGCACCGGGCTACCCCATGTTCCGCTCGATGCATCGTAAACGACGCTTCGAACGCTCGTCGTCCCCTGGTCAAAATCGTTGATCACGACGACGTCGCCGTCCGCGTCGGCGGCGACCTCGATGACCTGGAAAAACGCCGGCGTCGAGTAGATCGATGTCAACGGCCCCCAGCCCGTGCCCGGCTCGTACCGGATGGCGTACATGCGATACCCCTGATCGATGTCGCGAAACACGATCGTGAGGTTGTCGTCACCGTCGATGGCCCCTTCCGGTTGATCGGCGTAGCTCGTTGAGTCGGCGAGCGTCGCGAGTGGCCCCCAAACGCCGGCGGCGCGATCAAACATCCGTACCCGCAACAAGTCGTTTCCCGAATTGAGGTGCCTGTTGATCATCCACGCGTTTCCGGAACGGTCCACCAGAAGC
>JAJDDU010000137.1 GCA_029260155.1 Phycisphaerae bacterium
ACGTTCGAGTGGACCGACTGGCGGAACGGGTGGCTGTGGTGGTTTCAGAGCGTGTACGTTCACGCCGATCACCGCCGCACGGGAGTGTTTCGGGCACTGTATGACTACGTGGAAGCCAAGGCGAAGGCGTGCCCCGATGTGCGCGGGCTGCGGTTGTATGTCGAGAAGGACAATACGACTGCGATGGATACGTATCGCGATCTTGGGATGGTTCCCTCGGGACATATTGTCTATGAGCGCGACTGGTCGTGCTGAGTGGTGAATCGTTCGTTTCCCCCGCCGCTGAAGCGATGGGCCACGCAGCGCGTTAGGGGATCAAGCGGAAGGTGTCTTGTACGCGGTGTTTTCGGTCGGCGTATTTGGGGAAAAGGCCGGCGTCGATGAGTTGGTAGAGACGGACGACCTGGGAGGGGTGGTAGTCTTTTCGTAGGTAGAGTCGGGGGTGGTCGACGGACCACTGGGGGATCGGGTCCAAACAGCCGTCCTCGAATTCATTTACCGATTGCACTACTTTTTCGATGCCGGCGAGAATGGCTTTGCAGCCGACGGTGTGGGGCATATCGTCGGCGGTGATTTCGGGTCGGGCGTGGTGGAGTATCGAGCCACTGTCGATGCCGGGGTCGATTAGGTGAATCGTGGCTCCGACGTACTCGGGCTCCTCATTCAATAGCGGGTAGAAGTTGGTGGCGGTGCCTCGGTAGTAGGGAGATAGGCCTAGGTGCATGTTGATCATGCGACCGGCAAAGCGGTCGATCAGGGGCGGCTTGATCAGGTCGGTGCCGTATACGAGTACGATGTCGACGCCCTGATTTTCGAGCACGTCGGCTGTTTCGATTGTATTCAGCGCATAGGTGTCGAGCGACCGAACGACGCGGCTATTGCTGGTTTCGAGCGGTTCGGCATTGTGTCCGAAGAAGATTTCCTCCTGCCTGCGTCGTTCGTCGAAATGTCGGCGGACGACGGCGGCTGTTTCTGTGTCGATCTCAACAGCAGCGGTGTCGGCGGGGACGTACGCGATGCTTTGATAGGCGGCGACTGCGACATCGCATCGCGCAGCCACTGCGTTGACGAAGTATCGGTGACGAATGTCCGTTCCGGTCAGGATGGCGATGCGCAATGACACGAGCGGTACTTCCGTACACAAGTGGTCCAGCTACTAATAACCGAACGCCTCGGCACGGTGTTGTCAAGGACCGCCCTTTCCAGTGTCGCCACGACACCGGTCCGCGGGACACGCGGCAAGCCGGTGTCGGCGCTTCCACATGTCGGGCGGTGACGGTATCCTAATACTTACGGCCAACGGCGTTAGATGAATATCAGCCGGCAGTATTCGGGGAACCGCTGAACCATGGGCAGACGAAAACGCAAGCAACCGTCACCCCCTCCTCTCGACACGACAGGTCGCGGAACGAACGCCCGCGCATCAGGCAACATGGAACCGCAGTATTCAGCAAGACCGCCGCGACGGTGGTACGGGGTTCTCATCATCGTCGTCGCGGGCTGGGCGGTGTATGCCAACAGTTTGTCCGGGCCGTTCATCTTCGATGACACGGACAGCATCGTGGAGAACACACATATCCGCCAATTGTGGCCTGTTGGGAAGGTATTGAGCGCCCCCGCGAAGAGCAGCGTTTCGGGACGGCCGGTCATCTCGCTCACTTTGGCGGCCAACTACGCACTCGGCGGTTTGGATGTGTGGGGCTATCACGTATTCAATGTACTCGCGCACGTTGCAACGGCCCTGGTATTGTTGGGCCTCTTGCGTGGGTCGATGATTCGCATCGGCACGAGTGAGGCCCGTGCATTCTGGTTCGCCATGAGTGCGGCGTTGATCTGGGTCGTCCACCCGCTGTGCACGGATGCGCTCAATCAGATCATCTACCGCACGGAAGTGCTGATGAGCCTGTTCTATCTCCTCACGATGTACTGCGCGCTGCGTGGCGCGGACTCTGCCGGCAAGTCGAAAACCTGGTACACAGGGGCCGTCCTGGCGTGTGCACTGGGAATGGGATGCAAGGAGAACATGGTGTCCGCGCCCATCGCTGCGTTGCTCTTCGATCGCGTGTTCATGGCGGGGTCACTTAGAAACGCACTGCGTGTACGTTGGCCGCTGTACACTGGTCTTGCCGCCGCGTGGCTCGTGCTTGCTGCCGTCCGAACAACGCGGCCAGGAGCTGGTTTCGATTTTGCGCACTTGCCGCTCTTGTCTTATCTGGCCACGCAGTGTGGGGTTCTGCTGCACTACTTGCGGCTGTCTTTTTGGCCGCACCCGCTCGTCCTGGAGTACTCCGGCTGGCCGATGGCAGCGAACTTCGCCGAGGCGTGGGCAGCGACCGCCTTCGTGGCCACCTTTGCGATTACGGTCCTGATGACCTGGCGATCACGACCCGAGTTGAGTTTTCTGTGGATCGTCGGCTTTTTCATTTTGGCCCCGACGAGTTTGATCCCCAACGCCGGCGAAGTCGTGGCGGAACATCGCATGTACCTTCCCCTCGTGGCGGTCATCGTTACGGCACTCGCGCTAGCGTATTCTGTGTTGCGCCGCATTTCGGATCAATTCAGGCTGGATCCGTCGTCGGCTGCAGCCATCCGGTTTGTGACGATCACCGTTGTGGTCGCGTCGCTGGGCTGGACCACCGTCGCGCGCAACCAAGTCTATGACGACCCGTTGTCCGTTTGGATGGACGTTGTCGAGAAACAGCCCGAGGGTCATCGTGGCTATGGGGGTGTTGCCAGCGCCTTGCGTGAGCAGGGTAAAGGCGAAGAGGCCATCACGTGGTACAAGAAGGTGCTGGAAATCGATCCGGATGATCTGGAGGCAAACATTAACATCGGTGGGCTCTTGCAACAGAATGGGCGTCACGCAGAGGCCATCGCGTATTTCGAGAAAGTGCTGGCGCTCGACCCGCAATACGCAAAAGCCCACAGCAACATTGGGCTTTCATTCCTGGCTCAGGGTTTGAGCGACGCGGCGATCACTCATTTCCGAAAGGCCATTGAACTGCGTCCGGACCTCGCCCGTGCGCACGTCAGTCTGGGCATCGCCCTTGCGCAAGCGGGCTCGATGGAGGAGGCGAAGTCGCACTTCCTTGAAGCGCTGAAGACCAAGCCCGATTTTGCTGAGATCGCCCACAACCTGGTCGGCAAGATCTACTTGGCTCAGGGACAATTCCCGGAAGCGATCGACCATTTTGAGAAGGCGCTGCGCATTCGCCCGAATCTCGCCGACGCGCAAGCCGGCCTGGAGCAGGCCAAGCTGAGAATGGCGCAAGCAGAGTAAGCACTTTTAGGGCGACGGACTGCCACGACAGGAGTACTAGAAGGTCCCGTCTGCTTTCTTGGGGAGCTTGGGCGCGTCGATCTTGATGACATCGCCGGAGAGCGATTCCAGAAACGCGATTAGGGCGCTCTTTTCCGCATCGGTAAGGTGCAGTTTTTTAAGCAGAGGCGACTTGTTGGGCAGGTCGCCACCGCCGCGATCGTAGAAGTCGATCACGTCCTCCAGCGTCAGGAACGCGCCGTTGTGCATGTATGGGGCCGTATCGACGATCTCGCGGAGGGAAGGTGTCTTGAATTTGAACCGATCGGCGGCCGACTTGGTGATGAGTTCCCTGCCGTAGTCGGCGTCGATCTTGTAGTTCTTGTATCCCGCGTCCTTGGCGAAGAAATGGCGCGTGGCGACGCGATCAGAGTCCTTCTTGAGCGGTTCGATCTCGGGCACGCCGGTCGCGTGCAGGCGGGTGTCGTCGAGCAGCGGCCCGTGGTGACATTGGATACAGTTGGCCTTGCCCTTGAAGAGCTCAAGGCCCTTGATTTGCTCGGCGTCGAGCGCGGTCTTGTTCCCCTTTAGGTAATGGTCGAAGGGGACATTGCGGGAGACGATGGTGCGTTCGAAGGTGGCGATGGCACGCGCGATGTTGTCGAATGTGACATCCGAGTTGAACACGGCCTTGAACGCCTTGGCGTAGTAGGGAATCTGCGAGAGTTTTTCGACGAGGTGGCCTGGGTTTTGGTTCATTTCAATAGGGGCTTGAACCGGGCCTTTGGCTTGGTCCTCAAGGCTTCCGGATCGCCCATCCCAGAAGAGCAATGTCGCGTAGGCGGCGTTTAGGACGGTGGGCACGCTGCGCCAGTGTTTTGTGCCGGGATAGGCTTCGGACAATTGGGCGGCGTTCGAGAAGCCCTTGTCCGCCGCGTGACACTTCGAGCAACTGATGCTGCTGTCACCTGCGAGTCGCGGATCGAAGTAGAGCATCTTTCCCAGTTCGACTTTCTCGCGTGTCATGGGGTTGTCGGCGGGGACAACGGTCTCGATGGCCGGCAGCGGGGCGAGCGGTCTAGGTTCGGCGTGCGAGAGTTCTGGACGGATCAGGCAGATAGTCGCGGATACGATAAGCAGTGTTTTTGCAGTTCTGTTCGGCATCATGTTGACACTCCTCTGCGAGCGACCTCGAAAGGCGCTTCTTGCTTCGTTATTCCTTGGTTAGCTCGAATTCCAGGGTCGTGGTCTTGTCGGCGTCGACGTGGACCTGCCGGGTCCGTTCGCCAAGATGCTCCTGCCATACCACGAGTTCGTAGTCACCGGGCGGCACGTCGCTGATGACAAATGCACCATCCTCTGCTGTTACACAGTGATAGGGATGGGGCAGGACGTAGACGAACGCTCTCATCCAGTTGTGGACCGCGCAGGTTACCGTGGCTAGGCCGGGGCGTTTGATTTTGAACTCGTTGCGCAATCCCTGTTTGGGCTGCATGGGATTGAACAGCGTGACCATGTTTTGGACGCACTGGGCGTTGTGCGCGACGGGGTCGAGGTTGACGACCTCGAACGGCGTGCGGGTCTGCAAGACCTGCACATGTGGATCGAACGTGCAGTTTTTTTGGTTGATGACGGGTTTCGCGAGCGTCTCGGGGATGCTCTTGCCGGCCTTGATGTTTCCGAGGAATACCACCGCCTGTGCGACGTGTCCCTGGGGATCGGTGTTTATCTTCGGTCGGGACTTGGCGCGCGCGTCGCAAGTGTCGTGGTCTTTGACGACTTGTATCGTCTCCGGTTCGGGGACGGTTCCCTTGAACAGGACGACTCCTTCGATGCGGCCGCCGCCGGCGACGGAGATGACTTCGTACTTTCCGCTACGCCGTTTGGGCTTGGTTCGACGCCGACGACCGGGCTGGTCGTTGAGGGAGACAATCACATGCTGACTGTTCGCGATGATCCGTGGTGGATCGTCGCCGCCGGGTTTGCCTGCGGCGACCGCCGCGGGCGAGGCGATGGCGATGACGATCATGACAGCGGTGTAGCGATTGCGTTGTACCGACATCCTAGTAGTCCCCCATGTAAGCGACTTCGCGTTTCTAACCAAATTAGGCGGGTTTCGCAAACGCCCAAATCGGGCCTGGATGCCTGGATCAGCCGGACTTGATTCCGCAGTGTGACCTTCCGATATAGCAATTGGCTCTCGTCGACGGCGTGGCGTGGTGTAAGCCTGCGGGGAGTTACGAGCAAGGAAGAGGACTCGGTCATGGCGACATCGCCTATGCAGGAACCAGCCGGTGAACGCCCGTTCGTTCGGCGTAAATACATCATCGATCCGGCGTTTCAGTGGAAATACGTGGGATGGGCGGTGTTCGGGGTGTTCTTCGTCTCCTTCGTCACCAGCACGATACAGTACGGTGTCCTCCTCCAGAACGAGAGGTCACGGACGGTCTTTCCGATAGGGTCGACGACATGGTCGACCACGTCGGTCATCGTGCTCTCGACGCTGGCGTTCACCACGGTCATGGCCATCGCGCTGGCGGTATGGGGCATCGTGGTCACTCACCGCTTGTGCGGACCGGTCTATGTGATGGATGGCATTCTCAACGCTATGGCCGCCGGCCGGTTTCCGAAACGACGCCCGCTACGCAAGAGGGACGGATTCAAGGAACTGTACGAGTCTCTCTGGAAAGCGGTCGACGCCGTCCGCGCCGGAAAGCGTGCGGAGGCTGCGTCGCTCGCCAATGTCCTGGCGATGGTGAGGTCAGCGAGTGATGCCGACGCCGATGGTCGCAAACTGGATCTCGCCGCCATTGCCGCGATTCTCGACACGCTGCGCGCAGACGCAGCGCGGGCATCGGGAGACGACGCCACCACCGATTCGCAGCCGGCGCCTGTCGGGGCACCTCTCGCGAAAACGCACGGGTCAACGGTCTAGGACGCGGTGTTGCCCAGGCCCGCCCTGGGGCATATCGCGAGATACATGTCACCGACTTCCCCGATCAATCGCACCCCTGCGGTCGCCTGCGGCAGGGTCCGTGCGGTTAAATTGCAACCGAGTTGCGATTCTGCTAGCCTCGGTCACACGGGGGAGAGTGCGAGCGCGTGGGTCTTCGGGGGATCCTCGCAAACCGGCGGACGCTGGATGTGTCGGCGACGCACTCGTCTGTGACCGGGCCTGATCATGCCGCCAATACGCGGTACCGTCCGTACCCCATTCGGATAGGAGTTCTCTGCAATGAGTAAATGCACTGTTTGTTTGATGCTTTCCGTCGTTTTGGCTGGTGCGGGGCGGGTGCAATCCGCAGAGTTGGGCATCGGGGACCAAGCCCCGAAGCTCGATGTGGGCAAGTGGGTCAAGGGCGATGCGGTCAAAGTGGGCGCGCAGGGTGGCGGCGTTGTGGTGGTCGAGTTTTGGGCGACCTGGTGCGGGCCGTGCATCGCCAGCATTCCTCATTTGAGCGAGGTTCAGCGCGACTACGGACCCAAGGGCGTGACAGTCGTCGGCGTTTCCAAGTTCGACGAGGGCAACACGCAGGTGATGGTGGAAGAGTTTGTGGCCAAGCAGGGCGACAAACTCGGATACCGTATCGCGTTCGAGAAAGAGCCGAACACGTACGACGCATATATGGAAGCTGCGGACCAACACGGTATTCCGACGGCGTTCATCGTGGACAAGAAAGGCCGGATAGCGTGGATCGGCCATCCGATGATCGGGCTGGATCGCGCATTGGATGAGATTCTGGCTGGGAAGTACGACCTTGTCGTCGCCCGGAAGATTTTCGATCTGAAGGCGAAGATGTCCGAGGCGTGGATGGAGCGCGATTTCGAAGCGGTGCTCAAGCTGGCGGACGAGCGAATCGTCATCAAGCCGGATGATACCGGTGCGTATCGATCGAAGTTTCGGGTGTTTCTTGAGGAGTTGGACAAGCCGAAGGAAGCGCGGATTGCGGCCGCCAAGGTGATTGAGCTGGCACAGCGGGACGCAGACACTCTCGCGTCGTTCGCCGGGGAATTGGTAGACGCCGAAGACAAGCACGCCCTGAACAAGATGGCGATGCAAGCTGTGAAACGAGCACTCGAACTTCAGCCGGAAAATTCCGACGCGGTGATTGCGAATTTCCAAGTATTGGCAGCGATGGGACAAGAGTCGGCTGCAATCGATTGGGCGGCGAGGTCTCTCAAACGGATGAAGGGGGATGTATCCGTTCTGGCCCGGTTCGCTCGCGTTTTGTCGACACCGAAACGGACGGATCGATGCACCGCGCTGGCGATTAAGGCGGTTGACTTGGCCATCAAGGCGGAGCCGGACGAGGCCCTGCATCTCTCGACCAAGTTCGACATCCTCGCGGTGTGCAAGAAGGACGTTCGCGCCGCCGAGCGCGTCGGAACCTATTTGATTGAGAAAGCGGCTGACAACGCATCACTCCTGAACGGGTTCGCTTGGAACCTATTGACCGAGGACGATCTCAAGGGCAAGTTCAATGAGTTGGCGTTGCTGGCCGCGAATCAGTGCGACAAGACCAGCGGCGGGGAAAACTGGATGTTCCTCGACACGCTGGCGCTCGCTCAGTTTGAGAATGGGGCGGTCAAGGAGGCGGCTGTTCTCCAGAGGAAGGCCATCGAGCTTGCTGATGACAGTCCTGCAGTCGAAGAATTGCAAACACGTCTGGTGATGTACGAGGCAGGCAAGAAGTAGGCTCAACAGGCCTCGCACTACCGTTCTGTCCGCGTCTTCCACGCTGACCGGTTGAGGATCGCGCCGAATCGCCGGCGCGGGTCTCGGCGGTGAGCTGGGGATGAAAAGAACTTGACAATATACCTAGCGTGGCTTAGTATATAGGTATGCTAAGTATCAGTGGGAATACGCTGCGCGGGCATCTTGAGACGATGGTGCTTTCGCTGCTCGATCAGGACGCGGCACATGGCTTCGAGATTTTGCGGAGGTTGGAGGAGGCGGGATGCGGGGCGTTGCGGCTGAAAGAGGGGACTCTGTATCCGGTGCTCTACCGTCTGGAGCGGGCTGGGCTGGTTCATGCGGAGTGGGAGGAGGCGGAGGCGGGTCGACGTGGTCCTCGCCGTCGGGTTTATCGGTTGGCTGAGCGCGGAAGGGATGACCTGGCCAGTCGTCGCACACAGTGGCGGGACT
>JAJDDU010000138.1 GCA_029260155.1 Phycisphaerae bacterium
ACGTACAGGCACATGACGAATCTCCACATGTTACGACGACAGCCCTGTCAACACGTGGCAATTCATATATACCCAAAACACTCATCGCGCAAACTACCTATTTTAACAGATGTTGAACAACCTTTTTGGAAACGGCACTAGGAAGTTCGGGCTAAAGAGACGGGCCACCCTTCGGGGCAAGCTGCCGCTTACTCGCCCAATGTTGCCAGCGACTCACCGAGGGCGTCCATGAGTGGGCCAAGGGTGTCGATCGAGAAATCGAACTTGATCCCCGCCGCTTCGAACAGTTGCGGAAGAGGCCGACTGCCACCCAAGGCCAGAGCAGCGCGGTAGGCATCCAGGGCGCCTTGACGATCACGCTTTGCATTTTGCCACACCTGCAACGCGCCCAGCTGCGCGATTCCGTATTCGATGTAGTAGAACGGCGCCTCGAACAGATGAAGCTGTCGATGCCACGAGTTATCGAGTCGCTCTTCGTAGCCCGAGTAATCCTCGTCGCCCCCGAAACGCGCGTGCAAGCTTAGCCAGTGATCGCGCCGCTCCTCGCGGGTGTGTCCCGGATGCGTATACAGCCAATGCTGAAAGGCGTCGATGGTCGCAACCCACGGCAGCAGGGTGACGATGCCCTCAAGCTGGGCTCGCTTGGCCCTGTCGAGATCCGCGCCGGAATAGAACACGTCGAACCGGTCGAAGGAGAGCAACTCCATGGCCATCGACGCCACTTCGGCGAATTCGATCGGGGAACTGCGGTACTGCACCAACGGCTCGTTACGACAGGCCAACGCGTGAAACGCATGCCCGCATTCATGCAGCAGCGTACGCACGTCGCGCTGCAGGCCTACAGCGTTCATGAAAATGAACGGTAGACGCGACTCGTGAAACGTCGATTGATATCCGCCGGGCGCCTTGCCCTTGCGACTGTCGAGATCCAAGTCACCGCCCGATGCCATCGCCCGAAACTGATCGGCCAGCGCGGGGTCGACGCGGTCGAACACGGCTACGCACTTTTGCACCAACTCCTCGATTGTCTCAAACGGCTTGAGCGGCTGACGCCCCTTGGCGTCCACAGCCAGATCCCACGGGCGCAAAACGTCGACGCCCAAGGCCTCTTTCCGCGAAGCGCGCAAACCGCGCATGAGCGGCACGCACGTCCGTTCAACCGCATCATGAAACGCAAAGCAATCTTCCGGGGAATAGTCGAACCGCTCTCGGAATTTAAACGCGTACGCGCGGTAGTCGGGCATTCCTGCGTTGGCGGCCATTCGGTTGCGAAGGTCGTACAGCGCCTCGAACGTCTCCTCAAGCTTTTCGGCGTCTTGCAGCCGCCGCTCGCCGCTCAGTTCCCAGACTTCCTGACGCACGCTCCGATCCGTGCCCTCCATGTAGGTAGCCAATTGCTGGAGCGTTTTCTCCTCGCCGTCGTACTGGACGGTCATGGCACCGTTGATTTCCTGATAGGACTGCTCGAGCTTGGCCTCTTCGACCAGAAGCGGCACATTCTCGTCGCGGTACAACGCCACCGAGTTGGTCACGCAGCGGCTGAACACCTCGAAGCGCTGCGCCGGAAGATCCTTGGCGGCCGACGACGCAGCGAACTTCTTCTGAATGTCGTGCCAAAGCGGCTTGCATTTGGGTTCGATGTTCTCGATGAAATCGAGGTAGGCTTGCTTGCGATCGGCGTCGCCGGTCTGGCAGGTCATCTTGACGTAGCGGTCCGTGCCCACCTCGTCGATGCAAGCTGCCAACTCGCTCCAGTCCACCAGCCAAGCGTTAAGCGTCTCAGCAGTGTCAATGTTCCGCGATTGCAGGTCCATGAAATACGGTTCGATTTGCGACCATTCGGTCAAGGCATCGTTGACCGCTACGAACTGGCGTGGAAATTCCTTACTGACCATGAGAACCGTTCTCCATAACGAACAGATTTGCCTCCGCTGCGACCGCGGCGGACACGCCCAAATACTGAGCCCGAAGAGTGTACTCGATTTTCAGATGTGTCAACACCGACGCGCAACGGAAACAGAGCTTCGAGCGTCAGCGAACGGGTCGCTTGGTGCTGCGCTCGTGTCGGTGATACCCCACGCTGGTGCTTGGGGCCGGTCAGCCAACCGGATTGTCGTCCTGATTCAGTCCTCCAGCGGTTCACGGCGGCGTAGCCATTCTCTCGGTAGTCCGTCACGGCCGACAAACTGCGCTACGATCCCCCCGACCATTGCACACGTCGTATCAATATCGCCGAGACCGGCTGCCGTGCTCCAGAGCGCGTCCTCGAAATCGTCGAGATGGCGAGCGGCGCACCAGACCGCATAGGGAACCGTGTCGGACGCAAGCAATCCCTGACCACTTCCCAGATGGATCGCGGCGTCGATCATTGTGGCCTGCGGACCGAGACACAATGCCTGCTCAAGACCGCGACGTGTCGCCCCGTCGGGTGTCAGTGCATGAGCCTGCTCAAGCAACTCCTGACCACAGCCAACTCGGCCGCCGCCGCGCCAAGCCATGGCCGCAGCCACGGCAACCGCGATACTCCCCGCCTGCCCCTCGGGATGCGCGTGCGTGACCACCGCCGACGCCCTCGCCTCGGCGACGACCCGGTCGAGGTCGTCGGCGAAGTACGCGCCAAGGGGCGCAACGCGCATGGCGCCACCGTTGCCCATGGAGCCTTCGCCGTCGAACAACCGCGATGCCTCGGTTTGCCACCGAGACCCTAGCGCGATTCGCCCGAGCAAGCCGATGGCGGCCTCGCCATAACCCCGGTTCGGCTGCTTGCAAAACCTGCCAACGAAGAGCTCTGCGAGCCGGTCCTGATCGATAGTCCCGTGCTCGGCCAACGTATCGACGATGCTCCACGCCATCATGGTATCGTCCGTGTAGAACCACGGCCCCTCAGGCAAGTCTCGATTCTCAAGAGATTCTTGCAACGACGGGTCGAAGAAGCACTCGCCGAAAGCATCGCCAACCGAAAGCCCTTCCAGCGAAAGCAAGGCGCGACTCAGCGGATCGGTATTTGCGTCGCCTCTTGTTTGCATCACACTCTTTCAGCGAGCACCAGCCGCTAGGCGCGGATTAGCTCTGATATTCTCGCCAGGTGGTAGTCATCGTGCTCGGCTAGGAAGTACATCATGTCGATAATGCGCATGGGCTTGTTCAATCGGCCGTGGAACGCAGCCTGTGCGAATCGATCCGACGCCAAGCATTCGAGTCGGCCAACCAACCGCCCGCGCACGCCGCGAAACGCACCGAGGATCGATTCCATTGAGTCCTCGTTGTGATCGGCTTCATGCGTTTGCCGGTTGGACATGTCCGCCGGCCGAAGCGTATCCAACCCGGCGTCGTAGTCGTCGAGACGCCCGAGAAACACGCCCTCTACGTCCGCCAGATGCCCGACGTTCTCCTGGATGGACCATCCCTTCCCGTCGGTTTTGGTCAGTACGCCGTCCGCCAGATCGCGAACCCGCTCCTCGACCCGCGCGAGCGTCCCGCGAAGCCTCTCGATAATCTCATGGTGCAGCCCGGCCGGAAACCCAAAGTCAAACTTCCGATCTACCCACGCAACACGCCCATTCATGTCGTTTATCTCCTCGCGTGACTCAGCCTCGAGAGCGAGGCGCGCATTCAGTCGGGCCATTCGCCGGAAAAGACTTCGACAGCGGGGCCGGTCATCGAGATTTGGTTGTCTTCCGAGTAGAGTAGCTCCAACTCGCCGCCCTCCACGCATGCGATGATGCGGCGGTCTGTGCGATCGGTACGGACGCCGACAGCGCAAACTGCGGATACGCCCGTGCCGCAGGCTTGCGTTCGGCCACTGCCGCGCTCCCACGTGAGAACCGTGACGCGGTCGCGGGCCTCGATCTTCACAAAGTGCGTGTTGACCCGTTCGGGGAACATGGAGTGCCGCTCCATGGCACTTCCGTCGTCGGCCAGAGAGATATCATCCAGTGAGTTCACGAAGACGACTGCGTGGGGGTTGCCCATCGAAACACAGGTCATGTGCAGTGTGCGGCCGTTGATGTCTATGGGCGCGTCGATCACCTCATCACGCGCAATCACGGGAACGTCGGCCGGGGCGAAGCGCGGTGAGCCCATGTCGATGCGGACGGTGTCGACTTTGCCTGCGAGGAGCGTACAGCGGGCGACTTTGATGCCGTCGTCGGTGTCGATGGGGATGATCGGCTCTGTGGTGAGGCCGTGGTCGTATGCGTACTTGGCAACGCAGCGGATGCCGTTGCCGCACATCTGCGCCCGCGAGCCATCGGCGTTGTACATCTCCATGCGGACGGCGGCGCGGTCCGTGGGCCGAATGAGGATCAGGCCGTCCGCACCGATGCCGGTGTGGCGGTCGGAAACGACTCTCGCCACCGTGGCAGGGTCGTCGACCGTCTGCGTGGAGCAGTCGACGAAGACGTAGTCGTTACAGGTGCCGTGCATCTTGGTGAAATCCATGGCGGGAAGGGTACTCGATCGCCGCTCAATTGAACAAACGGCGAGTGGCCGCGGCGATTTCGAGGCGAAAAACCACCGTCTGCGCGTGCGTTGGGCCCGGTCGCAATGACCGGGCCCGCAGCATTCTCTCTCCCGCATAAGAACAACAAAGCCCTAGGCTTGGATGTCCAGGTGTTTTTTTCCGCTGGAATCCGTCGAAATCCCGCCATCAGCCTCAGCGGACCGCTCGCCGGACTCGTGGCCTTCCGATGATTCTTCCCCTGTCGCGCGGCCTTGTCCACCCCCGCCTTCGGCGTCCGAAAAAACGGCCGTGTCGTCGTCGGTCGTTTCAATGGTGGTGCCGGCATCGTCGATGGCTTTGACGGTGCGTCTGGCAGCTGATCCCTGTCCGGCGCGATGCGCATCGCGTGCCTTGGCGACCTCGGCTTGTTGAAACCCTGCTTGGGCCGCAGATCCGGCTACGTTCGGCGGCGGAATATCGGACATCGTTCATCCACCTGACGACGCAGCGTCAGCACACGCGGCGGCTGCGTCCAGGTGTTTATCGGCGATTTGGCGGTCGTTTCACGAGCGAATCAGTTCTCAGCGAACAACGCCTCTAACGCATCTATCCCATCTCCGAGGGCTTCGACGCGGCCTCGGTTCTTGAGCTGCGATTTGAGACGGGCGAGAATCGAGGAGTGCATCTGGCTGACGCGGCTCTCGGAGAGGTCCAACGTCATCCCGATTTCTTTCATGGTCATCTGCTCGTAGTAGTACAGAATCAGGACCAGCCTCTCCGCCTTGGTGAGCCCCCGCGTGATGAGGTCCTTGAGATCGCGTTTTTGGGCCTCCTCGACCGGATCGGCGCTGCGTTTGTCTTGTAGAATGTCGATTTCGCAGACGTCGCGGCTGGAGTCGGTCTCGTACTGCTTGCGGGACAGCGAAACGACCGAAACGGCCTTCGCGTCGCGCATGAGTCGCTTGAACTCACTCTCGGGAAGTGCCATGTGACCGGCCAGCTCCCGCTCGGTCGGCTGACGCCCGTGCCGCGCTTCGAGGGCCTGCGTGGCACGTTCGAGCTTGTGGGCACGGCTGCGAACCAAGCGTGGCACCCAGTCCATTGATCGGAGCTCGTCGAGGATGGCGCCACGGATACGCGGCGCGCAATAGGTCTCGAATTTCACGCCGCGCTCAAGGTCAAACGACTCGATGGCGTCGACAAGCCCGAAGATACCGGCGGAAACAAGATCATCGGTCTCGACCTCGTCGGGCAGCTTCGCTCCGATGCGTTCGGAGTTGTACTTGACGATACCCTTGTAGTTTTCCATGAGCATGTTACGCGACTCGGGAGAGCGCGTGCTCTTGTAGTCAGCCCAAATCTCGTCAAGCCGTTTCTTGGTTAGCGTCAGTTGCATTCGATCCTCTCCGTAGCGAGCAGTGCCCCGGAATCAAGTTCTCCGCCGATTTTCAATCACGTACCCATCGGCTCTGGATCGTCCCGGGTCAACGTGTTTTGTGAGTCTGTTGATTCAGGCTCGTCGGCCCCGGATTCTCCGGACGTAAACAGGGCTTTCTCCCTCTCGGCAAGGTGTTCGAGCAACACCATCCTCACCACCCACCCCATGACGAGGCCGATAATGGAGAACACGATCATTGCCCAGATTCCACGTGACAGGATGGCCGTGACCGGATTGCGGACCCACAGCCCGCCAAGAACGGTAACGGAGAAAGCCAACAAGCCCAGTGCGGCCGCAATCGTACGAGGTGCCAACATCTGTCACTTCCTTGTGACTCACGCTGTTATAGGAACATCGGAGTGAAGCGCAGAAGGCGCCGAAGGATTGGAACTCCGGATCCATCCGCGGTCTTCACCCGACCGTTTGCTTAACATCGTCAACATCCATGCCAACGATGCGCGCGAGAGCTACCAAGCGAACTCACGCGAACAGCTCGACAAACCTTGCCAGCAACGGACCCTTCGACACCACAGGTGCCCGCAGAAACCGAGCGGCAAACGCCGTCAAACACAGACTCGACGGACACCGCGGGTAACGCAACACCACCGGTGTGCGCTCGCGAACCGCCAACTCCACGTGCCTATCTTGAAGCACGTATCCACCGTCTGCAAGGGAAAAGTGAAGGAATCTTGCCACGACGGCCGCCACACGATGGTAGATTTCACTCGCCTCGGTTCGACTTTCGACCATGTTAACAAGAAGCTGAATCGGCCCGTGAAATCCTTCACGTACAAGCGTCTTAGTTATTGCGTAAGCGTCAGTTAGCGACGTTGTCTCAGGAGTACTCACAACGGCGACTAGGTCGGCTTGACCGGCGAATGCGAGGACGTTTTGCGAGATTCCAGCCCCGCAATCGTAAACCACCGTTTCGCCGTTTTTCCCCAAGTTCCCTACAGCTTGAGCAAGATGTGCGCGTTGTGCCGGGCCCATGTTGGCCAGGATGAGCTCGCCCGAGCCACCGCCGATGAAGCGGATGCCGCATGCGGTCCGGACGGCCACGTCCTTGATCGGGCGTTCCCCCGAAAGAACGTCGGCGAGGGTGAAACGGGGGCGAACGTTGAGAAGCACATCCGCGTTGGCCAGTCCGGCATCCAGATCGACGAGGGTGACCCGCCGGCCAGCGCGGGCCAGAACAGCGGCGAGGTTTACGGCGATGTTGGTCTTGCCCACGCCACCCTTGCCGCTGACGATGGCGATGTGCGTGCCGCGACTGCGGACACTTCCGCTGAGTTGCCGGAGTCGGTCGGCTTGATCCGTTCCGTCGGAGTGTACCGTCCGCAGTCCCATCGCATCCACCCCTAAGAACTACACGGCCACCGCCACGGCCGCATCCACTTTTCCGTCGAGTGCCACGTCGCGTCCCTGAACGATTAGATTGGCCAAGCGCCCGCCGTGGCCTACCTCGATGTCGTCGGGCACTTCCTGTCCCGTGGTCACGTAGGAGAGTCGCGACGCCGTTTGGTGCATACAGTTGAGTATTACGCCGAAGCCCACGGCTTCGTCGAGTTTCGTGAAAATCATGCGGTTCGCGCCCAGAACGTCGAATCGCTCGATGATCTTGTGGCACACCGCCGTGCTGGTCGTTGAGGACAGAACAAGGTGTATCTCGTCTGGAGCAGCCCTATCGAGCAGCAATCTCAGTTCCTGCAATCGATCGGCGTCGTTCTGGCTCATGCCCGTGGTGTCGATGACGATCACGTCGCAATCGTCCATCTTGCGTAGGGCGGATTCCATCTCGGCGGGCGTTGTGACGACTTCGAGCGGAACGTCGAGAATGTCGGCGTAGGTGTGAAGCTGGTCGACGGCGCCGATGCGGTATGTGTCGACCGTGATGAGCCCAACCCTGCGACCTTGGCGCAGGCGGTATTGGGCCGCAAGCTTGGCGGTGGTGGTCGTCTTGCCCACACCTGTAGGCCCGACCAAGGCGAGGATCGTCGGTGCGGCGCCGGACTTGAGTTTCATAGGCTCTGCAGTCGGAAGCATTGAGGCAATATAACGAGCGAGCCGATTGCGCACTTGCGCAGGATCCTCCAGGTGGACTTCGCTCTGCTCTGCTCGGATCCTACGCACGAGTTGCGCTGATAGTTCCTCGGCGACTTGGGCGGAGATGAGTTGCTGATAGGCGTCGCGAAGCTTCGTAGGAATGCCGGGCTTTGGCACTTCGTGAGATTGGTAGGTGAGTCCCGAGACGGCCTCTCTGAGCTCCGCCAATCCGCGGGTCATCGCCGAGAGGGCGGCGTTGTCGTCCTGCGTGTGGGCATCCGTTGTCATTGGGGCAGCTCCTCTTGCCACGGCTGCCAGCTTTGGTCTGGGCTGCAACGTAGCGCGCGGAGGCCGCATACGCAAGGAAGAAACATCTTTTGTGGCCGTGATTTCGACCATTCGCCGTCCGCCGCAGCCCATGACGGCACCGTCGGTGTAGGTTCGCGTATGCAGGATCACACCGTCAGGCCCTAACTCGCGTTTGACCGCTGCGAGCGCTTCGCCCATCGTTTTTGCACGAAACTTCTTAAGATTCATCGCTGAGCACCACCATTCCGCGTGTCTCTACACCCACGCCGCGGACGATTTCATTGAATGACAACACGGGAATATGGGGCAAAGACCCCTCCATAATACGACGCAGCCACAGCCGGATTCTCGGTGCACAGAGCACGACAGGTGTTTGGCCTTGCATGCCGGGAACGACGCGTTCGACTTCGTTGCGAATCGTCTCTGCTATTCGGTTTTGCAGATTCGGTGCCATCGCCCAAACCGTCCCGCGCTCGTTGGTTCCCAAATGAGCGGCGATGGTCTCTTCGAGTTTTGGATCGAGAGTCAGGCAAGCGATGCCGCCGGACGCACCTCGGTACAGCTCGCAAATAGTACGTGCGAGCGAGGCTCGGACGTACTCCACGAGGACATCGGGATCTTTGGTACGCGGCGCCCAGTCGCCCAGCGTCTCCAGGATTGTCTCGAGGTCGCGGACCGGCACGCGTTCACGCAGCAGAAGCTGGAGCACTTTCTGGACCTCGCCTGGCTTGATGACCTGTGGAATCAGCTCCTCGATCAGCTTGGGCGAGCGTTCCTTGACGGCATCAAGCAGGCGGTTGATTTCGTTGCGCGAGAGAATCTCGTCTGCGTGGCGCTTGATCGTCTCGGTCAAATGGGTGGAGACCACGCTGGAGGCTTCGACAACTGTGTAATTGTTCTGTTCAGCCTGCGTGCGGTGGTCCTCGGAGATCCACACCGCAGGCAAACCGAACGCAGGCTCGGTGGTATCAACACCGTGGATCCGGTCGGTGACAGTGCCGGAGTCGATGGCCAGCAGGTGTCCTGGAAGCGCTTCACCCGTGGCGATGTTGTTGCCTTTCAGCTTGATGCGGTAATCGTTCGGCTGAAGTTGAATGTTGTCGCGGATGCGCACCGGCGGAACGACAATGCCCAGCTCCTGCGCGATCTGTTTTCGCATGTTGGTAATCCGATCGAGCAAGTCGCCGCCTTGCTTACGATCGACCAATCGAATCAGTCCATACCCCACTTCGACTTCCATGGGGTCGGGCAGGATAAGTTGCTCGGGTCGATCCTCAGGCTGTGCCTTCTCCTGTTTGACCGTCTCTTTGCGTTTGGCTTCAGCGACTTTCGTCTTGTTGACCATAAAGCCGATCGTAATGGTCGCGCCCGCGAGCCCGATGAGCGGCACCTTCGGAAGCGGAGTCGCCGCGAGCACAAGCAAGAACACGCCGGCGAGACCGAGCGCGATGGGCTGATTCGTTAGCTGCTGGATGAGTTCGGTTCCCAAGTTGGCCTTGGAAGCCGATCGCGTAACAATCAAAGCAGCTGCGATAGAGATGACAAACGCAGGAATCTGTGACACCAATCCGTCACCGATGGTCAATGTGGTGAAGACCTTGAGCGTCTCCAGCAAGCCCATGCTCTCCTCAACCATGCCCACGTAGATGCCGCCGAGGATGTTGACGAACGTGATGATGAGACCCGCGATGGCGTCGCCACGAACGAATTTACTCGCTCCGTCCATGGCACCGTAGAAGTCCGACTCCCGTGTTATTTGCTCGCGCCGCGTGCGGGCTTCGGACTCGCTGACAATACCGGCGTTGAGATCCGCATCGATGGCCATCTGTTTTCCCGGCATTCCATCCAAGGTAAACCGGGCGGCGACTTCCGCGATGCGTGTCGCACCTTTTGTGATAACCACGAACTGGATGATGACGATGATGGCGAAGATCACGACGCCGACAATAAGCGACCCGCCCGCCACGAATTCGCCGAATACCTTGATCACGTGACCAGCAGCTGCGGGACCATCCTGAGCGTTGGTGAGAATGAGGCGCGTCGTTGCGGTGTTCAAGACCAGCCTGAACAGAGTCATGGCCAGCAAGACGGACGGAAACGCGGAGAACTCCAACGGGCCGTCCATGTACATCACGGTCAACAGGATGACCGCTCCCAGCGTGATGTTGGCGGCCAGCAGTACGTCCATCAGCGCCGGCGGCAGCGGTACGAGCATGACAAAGATCAGGCAGAGCGCAAAGACCGGCATCAACGTCGACGAGTAACGCGCGATCAGTTTGACCAGCGTCTTCGGCTTCAAGTCGCTCAGATTAACCATTCGGTCGATGGCTGCCACGGGTATTCCCTATGCTCCTGTTATCGTCCGATCGGCACGGCTGCGGGGCCGATGCCACTGCCACTCATTTCGTAAATGTATGCGAGCACCTCGGCGACCAAGCGGTAGAATCGCTCCGGTATCTCGTGTCCTGTATCCACTTCGGCGTACAACATTCGTGCGAGTTCGGGCTTTTCGACAATGGGCACGCCGGAGGCCGCCGCTATTTCACGGATTTTGTGCGCCAAGTGGTCACCACCCTTTGCCACAACCCTGGGTGCGGCCATCGTCTCTGAGTCGTACTTGATGGCAACAGCGTAATGTGTCGGGTTGGTCACGACGACGTCAGCCTGTGGAACTGAGGCACTGACCCTCGCCGCGGCAAGGCGCATTTGTACCTCGCGGCGACGACGCTTGATAACCGGGTCGCCCTCCATGCGCTTCATTTCCTCTTTGACTTCCTCCTTCGTCATCTTCATTTGCTTCTCGTGGCGGTACCGCTGGTAGATGTAGTCAATGATGGCCAGGACCAGCAGCACGAGAAGGAGCCGCATACCCAACTCTAGGATAAGGTCCGCCGCAAAGGGGAAGATGTAGACATACTCCAGCCCCTGGGAGTGTACGACCTTCTCCATGACACTTCGAATCGACAACCAGGCAACGCCCACGATGACCGCCAGCTTCATCACGTTTTGCGCAAGCTGCACGAGCGAATGAGGAGAGACCAGGCGCTTGACGCCATTGATCGGATTCAGCTTGTCCAGTTTTGGCGTCAGTGGCTGGAACGTGAACAGCAGACCCACCTGCCCCAAGAGAACTGCGATCCCTACGAGCAGAAGACAGATCATGAACGGCGCCAAGGACTTGATCACGCCTCTCAGCGACACCGATGCGAGCACCAACGCACCCTCTGTCGTGGTGTCGCCCTGAGCGTCCAGCGCGGCGTACATCACACTCAGCATCGCCCGCCAAATCCCTCCGCCGAAAACGGCGAGCCCAAGCAGCCCGCCCAGAAGCATGACTGCCGCGTTGAGCTCCTGGCTCTTGGCCACCTGCCCCTTTTCTCGCGATTCTCTGCGTCGTCGCGGGGTTGGTGCTTCTGTTTTGTCGCCGGCATCATCCGCCATGCTCGCGATCGCTCCTTAGCCCGGGTGCCCCGCACCGCGTTGACCGTCTATCCCGATGGTAACTGGGCGCCGCTGCCGATGAGGCCCATTGCTTCACGAAACATCCCGATGATATCGATGACCGCATTATTGATGAGATCAAACGAGTAAGGCATTGCCAACGCAGCAACGCTAAGCCCGACAAAGATGCGTGCCGCGAACCCCACCGTCAGGATGTTCAGCTGTGGGATGGTCCGAGACAAAAGCCCCATTGTCAGAGAGGCCATAAACAGCGCAATCACCGACGGCGCCGCCAGCCTCATGGCCAGTTTGAAGGCGTTGCTCAGCAATTCCACGCACAGCGTGAGAAACGACGCGTTGAAACGGAACGATCCTGGCGGCATCGATTCAAACGTATCCAGCAAGGCCGCGATCATCGCGCGATGTCCGCCGATCGCCAGGAAAACCGACAGAGTGATCAAGAAGTACAACTGTTCCACAATTGTGGTCTGCTCGTTCATCATGGGGTTAATCACCCGTCCGAGGGAGAGGCCCGCCTGCTGGCCGATGATCATTCCCGCGAGACGCGCACCGAGGAACAAGAACCCAACGGAGAGTCCAAGAATCAACCCGATCAGGAGTTCGCCGAATACACTGGCCACTACATCGCTGAGCACAAATGTCGTAGGTACTTGCGAAACAACAATGGGGAAGATCATCAATGACAGTACGAACGTGAATGCGACTCTTGCGCGCGCCGGAACACCCGTACTGCTGAAGATCGGGGCAGTCAGCGTCAACCCTCCCACGCGAAACAGCACGAGAAGAAACGGCGGCAGCAGCAGTGTGATGTCAATGATCCGCGTGGGCATAATCGTCGTGCATCCCGCAGTCCA
>JAJDDU010000139.1 GCA_029260155.1 Phycisphaerae bacterium
GTCTCCTGCAAGCTCGCCGGCGTGGACCCGTTCGCCTATCTCCGAGACGTCCTCACGCGGATTCACTCCCACCCCGCAGATCGCATCCACGAACTCGCGCCCCGCCAATGGAAGCAACGCTTCGGCGCCGTCCAGAACAGCCACCCCGCCCAACCCGCCGCATAGACGCCCGTCCCACCCGGGAGGATACCGTCACCTGTCATTCGTCGAGCGCTTACTGAACTCAAGCCTTTGACGAACCGGGTCGCACCGCAGATGGCCACGATTCCGAGGCCTCGCGGTGGAGATCCCCGCAGCCGTCACTGATGGTGGTTGAGACTCGCTTCCAGCAGCGGATCGGCGAGCGGCACGGGGGCGGACGCCCGAAAGCTGCGAATGAAAACAAGCATGAACAGACCGGGCGCCGCAACGGCCATGCCCAGCTCGATGACGCCGAAGGTGACGGATTCGTGGCCGACGCTGGCTGGGTAGATCAGCAGGTACAAATCAAGCCAACGACCAAAGAGGATCATCGCGGACACCTTGACGAGCATGCTCGGATCCCGCTTGACCCGCTTGGGCAGGAGAATGAAGAACGGCAGCAACCAGGTGACGACCATGTTCGCGATGAAGAGTGGCCCCCAGCCGGCGGTGTGCCGCCGAATGAAGTGCCCGGTCTCCTCGGGAAAGTCGGCGTACCAAATGAGCATGTACTCGCTGAACCAGATGTACATCCAAAACGTGCTGAACCCGAAGAGCATCTTGCCCATGTCATGAAGATGCTCGGCAGTCAGTACGTCGCGGAGCGGCCCGGTCTTTTGAAGCCACACGGCGAGGATAGTCATGGCGGCAAGCGCGCCCAGGAACAAGCCCGCAAAGTGATACACGCCGTACATCGTGCTGTACCATTCCGGCTCAAGCGACATGACCCAATCGAAACTGGCCATCCAAAATGTCAGCCCGAACGCGACGAGGAACATCGCCGACAGTCGGGTGTTGGAGACCGAGAGCGAGGCATCGCCGGTCGTGTCCTGCAACCGCGATTTCCGAACGATGGCTCTGATCAGCACGAGCCAAACCGAAAGGAAAACGACCGCGCGGATGAGAACCAGCGGGTAGTTCAGAATGATGCCCTTCATGCCTGTGGGGTGATTCGCGGTCCAGGGGTAGAGCGACTTGCCGACGATTAGCGTGAACAAGATCCCGATCGCAGCCCATGGAATAATGCCACACATCGCCTCCGGCACGCGGCGAATGGCCACCGCCCAGTGCGCCCCGCAGACGTATTGGAACGCGATGAAGAGCGCAGCGCCCAAGCCCATACCAAGGAGTCCGACGCTGACCAGCAGGAGGCTCGACAGCGCACGTTGCGGGGCGATCATGAGCCCCAGGCCGAAAACGGCCGCCCCGGCGACCGAGAGCCATTTGAAAACGGCGTAGGTACGTGTGGACGGATTAAGCGCTTCGTGCTGCGGCGTCATTTGGATTCCGCTCCCGCCGGCTGCCTGGACGCGGCGGCCTGCATCGATCGTACGTAGTTGATGACTTTCCAGCGATCCTCGCGTGACACCTGGGCGGCGTGACCGGGCATATTGCCTTGTCCCAACGTAATGATGTGGAAGAGCTGGCCGTCCTTCATGTTCACGGCGTGCTCGATCACCAACGAGGGTGGGGGCGGATAACCTCTCCTGGCCACCATGCCGTCGCCAAGGCCGGACGCTCCGTGGCAGGGCTGGCAGTACACCGCGTAGGCGACGCTGCCCCGCAGTTGCGCGGCGTCATCGTCCATAGGGACCGGGTTGGTCAATTCCTTGCCCGCGCGAAGCGCATCCTGCTCCGTTCGCTCGTAGTGGAACGGCATCAGGCCGCGGGCGATACTCCCCGGGGCGGGCAAACGCAGCGTCTTGCCGTCCGGGGTATTCGGGTTTGGCTCGAACGCCTGATAGGTGGGACCATGAACCATGTCCGGCATGACCTCGAAGTTCGGACGCGAAAAGTCCCTCGCCGCGGCGAAGCTGAGCACTATTGCGATCACCATGATCGCGCCGAGACTGACGTTGATTGCACGCTCTGACATCACAACGATTCCTAGTCCACGCGTTCCTCAATGTGAGTTACGCCGAATTCACGAAGCATCTCACTGACCTCATCGATATCGAACGCAGCGTTCGTTTCCTCGATCACCAGGGCAAACTGATTGTCGGTCACGCCAGGGGACGCGAGCTTCGGGCGTTTTCCCGGCAACAGCCCGCGTCCGACGAGGAAGGCTGCTACCGTGCTCACCGCGGCGAAGAGCACCATGACCTCGAACGTAACCGGCACGAATGCCGGAAGCGAGTTCCACGGCTTGCCGCCGACGTTGATCGCCCAGTCTGAGGCGGAGGTCCAAAACTCGAACCACACCTTGAACGACGCACCGGCCAGACCGAGTGCGAAGCAGACCCACGGCAGGCGAGAAGGACGCAGTCCCATCGCTGCATCAAGCCCGTGGATTGCGTACGGCGTGTACACGTCGGCGATTTCGAGCCCGCGCAATCGTGCCTCGTTCGTTGCGGCGAGCACATCCTCCTCACGCTCGAACACACCCATCAGGAAACGTTGATTGGCGTTACTCATGCGATTTTCTCCCATGACTCAAAACGCCCTTCACCTCCGCGATGGCGATCACGGGAATAAACCGGCAGAACAACAGGAACAACGTGAGGAACAGTCCGAAACTGCCCACCAGCGTTGCTATTTCTATCGAGGTCGGGACGTATCCCGTCCAGCTCGACGGCAAGTAGTCGCGGTGGAGCGAGGTCACGATGATGACGAACCGCTCGAACCACATGCCGATGTTGATCAAGATCGAAACCACGAACACGACGGCCATGTTCGATCGCGCCCACTTGAACCAGAGGATCTGAGGTGTGAGCACGTTGCACGACACCATGATCCAGTAGGACCAGCAGAGCGGGCCTTTCGCGCGGTTGATGAACGCGAACTGCTCGTACTCGTTGTTGGAGTACATAGCCGCTACGAATTCCGTGAGGTAGGCCATCGCAACCATACCGCCGGTCGCGATCAGAAGCTTGCACATCGCGCCGACGTGCTGCTTGGTGAGGTAGTCCTCAAGCCCCATCGTCTTGCGTGCGATCAGCATGAGCGTGAGCACCATGGACATACCGGAGAAGATCGCTCCGGCCACGAAGTAGGGCGGCAGGATCGTCGTGTGCCACCCGGGAATCACCGACGTGGCGAAGTCCCAACTGACGATGGTATGCACGGACAACACCAGCGGCGTGGCCAGTCCGGCGAGCAGCAAGTATACGGTTTCGTAATGGAACCAAGTGCGGAAGGAGCCGTTCCAACCGAGGCTAAGGAAGCTCGCTGCCTTCTTCCGCCAGCCGCCCGTCAGCCGATCCCGCAGGGTGGCGAGGTCTGGAATCATGCCAAGATACCAAAACATCGCCGAGATGGTGAAGTAGGTCGAAATCGCGAAGAAGTCCCAGACCAGCGGCGAGCGGAAGTTGATCCACAGCGGGCCCCGGGTGTTGGGATAGGGCGCCATCCAGTGCGCAAGCCAAGGACGCCCCATGTGAATCAGCGGGAAGATCCCCGCACACATGACGGCAATGATTGTCATCGCCTCAGCCGCCCGGTTCACGGACGTCCGCCACTTCTGACGGAATAGAAACAACACGGCGGAGATCAGCGTTCCGGCGTGGCCGATACCGATCCAGAACACAAAGTTCGTAATGTCGAACGCCCACCCGACGGTGTTGTTCAACCCCCACGTGCCGATTCCCGTGAGCACTTGGTACCCGACGGTGATCAGCCCAAGCAGGAGCATCGAGCTCGATACCGTAATCGCAACCCACCACGAAGGGGCCGGGCCGCGCTCCAATACCGAGCAGATATCATCCGTCACCTGCCCTGGGGACTTGTCACCCAGAATCAGGGGACCGCTGATGGCAGCATGAGCACTAGCCATGGTGTGTTTGATCCTTGTCATCTTCTCTGTTGCGCACCAAGCCGAGGTATCCAACCGAAGGCCTGACGTTGGTTTCTTCGAGCAAACGGTAGTGGCGGCCTCGGGCGATCATCTTGGAAACCGCACTCTCGGGATCATTCGTATCTCCAAACACGATCGCCCGCGCCGGGCACGATTGCTGGCACGCGGGCACCACATCGCCGTCTGCGATGGGTCGTCCTTCTTGCTTGGCTTGCACGCGCGCCTGCTCGATCCGCTGCACGCAGAAGGAACATTTTTCCATGACGCCTCGGCTACGCACGGTGACGTCCGGATTGAGCATCATGTTCGCAAGCGTATCTTCGCGGGCGTATTCGAACCAGTTGAACCGGCGTACCTTGTACGGGCAGTTGTTCGCACAGTATCGCGTACCGACGCAGCGGTTGTAGGTCTGTTGGTTGAGCCCTTCGTCACTATGAACCGTCGCCAAAACGGGGCAGACCGTCTCGCAGGGCGCGTGGTCGCAATGGTGGCACATCATGGGCTGATGCGCGACATCCACGTCGCCGTTGTTGTCGCAGTAGTAACGGTCGATCCGCATCCAGTGCATGATGCGCTTGCGACGAACCTCGTCTCTTCCGACCACCGGCACGTTGTTCTCTACCTGACACGCGACGACGCACGCGGAGCAGCCTGTGCAAGCGGTCAAGTCGATGGCCATCCCCCAGTGATGCCCTTCGTACTTGTGGTCGTCCGCCCAGAGTTCGCCGAGATCGTGGTGTCCGCCGTGGGCATCGTGACCGAGCGTTCCGTCCTTCTTGTAGGACGCGATGCTCACTTCCCTTATGAGAGGCCGGCGGCGATTCATGCCGGGGACGGTGAGGTGTTCGGGAACCTCGATATTGTGATAGTCCTGCGTGCAGGCGAGATCGTGCGTGCGACCGGTTCGCGTGACGGACACGATTGCGCCCGACAGCCGAAGCGTGTCGTCGCGGTAGGTCAGCAGCGGGGCGGCGCTCGTTCCCACCAAGCCATTGTCGCCCAGAACCGGCTTTCGCTCGAGCCACTCGGGGCCGACATCGGCGAAGCGAGCGCTCTCCGCCCGACCATAGCCGAGCGCGATTGCGATGACCTGATCGTGTTGACCAGGTTGAACGAGAACGGGTAGCTCGATGCTCTTGGAGGCGCCCGCGTCAATGCGGACGATGTCGCCGGTCGCCATGCCAAGCTGCGTAGCCGCCGGCTCCGAAAGGCAGGCATAGTTGTCCCAGACGACCTTCGAAATCGGATCGGGCATCTCTTGCAACCACGGGTTGGACGCAGAGCGCCCGTCGAGCATGGAAGCTTTCGGGTAGAGCGCGAGCGCGAGCTTGCCATCGGGTATTGGCTGTGCGGCGCGAACGGCCTTGACCGACTCCGACCGGAAAGCACTGACGCTGATCGGCTCGCTGCGTACCGTCGCGAGACCATCGTGTATGGCAGCGTCCCACGAGACACGCCCTTTCCAAGTCTCTTGGACGATTGCCCGTGCCGACAGCTTCTTACCGGACCAGATGGAGAGACTCTCCAATGCGGAGCGCGTGTCGAACATGGGTCGCATGGTGGGCTGGCGAAAGCTGATCGTTCCGTCGCCGGCGTCGGCATCGCCCCAGGATTCCAAGTAGTGGTGATCGGGGCAGTTGTAGCGTGCGAGTCTTGAAGTCTCGTCCGCGTGATCGGCAAAACTGACGACGGTCTCGACCTTCGCCAGCGCCTGGGCGAAGTCCGCACCGTTCGGCAAGTCGTACACTGGGTTTACCCCGTGAACGAACAACGCGTCGACAGTTCCGGAGTCCATTTCCTGCAACAAGCCCTGGACCGCGTCGTCGTCGTCGCTTCGGCGGGCAGCGTGCTGAATGTCAATTGTCGCGCCGTAGCTTCCGAGAAGATGGTTGATAAAGTTGCAGAGCACCTGCTCGTCGGTGTCCTGACTGCCGCAGACGACCAAGCTCTTGCCTCGGGCGTGCCACAACCGGTCGGCTAATCCTTCGAGCACGTGGACGTCGATCGGGCATGTAGCCAAGCTGCCGGAGTCAAATGACCTGCCGGCACGGTGCGCGAGCATCGAGGCGAGATGGCTCATGACGAGGCCCAGTTCGCCGGGTGCGATGCGGATGCGCTGGTCAGCCTTGGCGCCGGTGATGGACATTCGCCCTTCAAACTGAACGTGATGCGAGAAGCGCATCGCGTCCGCGTCGCGTCCGGCGCTCCAGCCTGCCGCGAAAACCACAGGGGAAATCCACGTGCCGAGGAAATCGGCATCGAATGCAACGATGACGTCGGCCTTATCGAAGGCGTAGCGCGGCAGCAAGCGTGCACCGTGCGTGCGTTCGTGCGCACGATAAATGGCCGACGTCGACAGCGCTTCGTAGGTTACGTGTCGCGCGTCGGCGAACGTGCCCAGGAACGAGTCGATCATGCGACGCGTGGTCGGGCTTGTCACCGGACCGCTCAGAACTCTCACGGTTCCGCCATCGCGGCGAATCGCTTCGAGCCGCGCGACGATCTCGCCATCGACCGCGTCCCATTTGGCAGACACATTCTTAAGCAGGGGGGCCTGCAACCGTTTGCTGTCGTACGGACCCAGGACCGATGCCTGTCCGATCGCGCAGAGTCCTCCAAGCGAGTGTGGATGGTCGGGGTTGCCTTCGAGCTTGATGGCGCGACCGTCGCGGTTCTTGACCAGCAGCCCGCAGCCCGCGCTGCACGCACCGCAGGTGGACGCATAGAAAGTCGCGCGACCTGGGATGATGGCCTCGGGTTGAACGAGATAGGGAATCGCCTTTTCAATCGGAGCGCGATTGCAGCCGGTGAGCGCCACGCTTCCGAACGTAAAGCCAGCTGCCGCCAAGAAGTCGCGGCGGGTCACGCCGCGGGCTCCCGGACTAGATACGTCGTGGGGCTCGCTGCCGACAACCGGTAGCGGTATCGTGCCGTCATCGCGCTGGGCAAGGCTCTTCCAGTATGCTCTTTCGTTGTCGACCATGGCGACAGAAGGCTCCCTAGTAATGGCAGGCGCCGCAATCCAGAGACGCGTCGACCGATTGACCCCCGAGACCAACGCTATTCACGTCGCGGTGACAGTTCACGCACCAACCCATGCTCAGATCCTCAACTTGAGACACACGCTCCATTGTCTCCACAGCGCCGTGACACCGGTCGCACGCCACGTTCGCCGTGATGTGCGCGCTGTGGCTGAAGTAAACGAAATCCGGCAGGTTGTGGACTTGGATCCACTCGATGGACGATGGAACTGCGTCCGGTTTCGCTTTCATTTCGTTATCGAGGCCGAGGGCGTCGTACAGTTTTTGCAACTCGACCGAGACCATTCGATTGGGCTTGCGCTTCTCTTCCTTCGCCCGCTCGTCTTCGGCACGCAGCGACCCGAGCGTGTCGGTGACGAAGGTGTGACAGTTCATGCAGACGCTGCTCGCGGGGATGCCGGCGTGGCGGCTCGTCTCCGCTCCGTAATGGCAGTAGCGACAGTCGATCAGCAATTCGCCGGCGTGTAGCCGATGGGAGAACGCGATCGGCTGTTCCGGCGAATAGCCCTGGTTGTTACCCGGCAAGTGAAACGCGCCCAGCCGCGCAGCGAGCGTCGCCACGCTGAAGACGGCACCGATCAGGAGAACGGCGGTTACGTTTCGGATGCCCTTGTTGGCCATCAGCACTTAATCTCCGCATTACGCCGCGCGTAGAACCACCAATTGACGATCAGGCAACTGAAGTAGTAGACCGCGAACCCGTACAAGGCGTATTCGGGTGTGCCGCCCTTAATCTGCGTACCGACGATCTTCGGGATGAGGAACGCTCCGTACGCGGCAATCGCCGACGTCCAACCAAGGACCGGGCCGGCCTGTTCCTTCGAGAAAATGATCGGGATCATCCGGAACGTCGAACCATTCCCGATGCCCGTCGTGGCAAACAGCAGAATGAAAACCAGCAGGAAGGGGATGAAGTACTCCTCGGGCGTCCGCGACTGGCTCGCCCGCGATACGTACCAGCCAGCGCCGATCGTGGCCGCGATCATGACGATCGTGTCCCAGTGGGTGACGCGAGCGCCGCCCCACTTGTCCGACAGCCAGCCTCCAACCGGCCTGATGAGCGCTCCGACGCCCGCGCCGATCCAGATGTACGCCGAGGAAATCGGGGCGTTGGGATTGATCAGCGACTCGGCGAGCGCATTACCGTCATCCCCGACGCGAATCACGCCAAAGACGTCGTCGATCAGTTTCGGAAACGCGTTGGCATACCCGATGAACGAGCCAAACGTCATGGTGTACAGCCAGGTCATGATCCAGTTGTGCTTGTTCCCGAAAATCTCGAACTGCTTCTTGAGGTTGGCCTTGGTTTCCTTCGGCGTCAGGAAACGCATGGCTGAGAGTGTTATTACCGCCGCGATCAGCACGATAAGGAAGATCTTGAGCAATACGGGGAAACCGCCCCAAGGCGTGATCAGCAGCACGATGCCGACCGTCGCGCCGAGGTAGCCGAGCAGCAAGAGCCACAAGTACTTGCCGATCGCGACCGGAAACGCGCCGCACTTATGCTGCGGCAGATTGTTCATAAAGAGTACGGCTGCGATCGCGAGAAACGCGAGAATCGGAACCCAGACCAGTCCGGCGTTCTGGATCCACATCGTCTTCGCCCCGTCGCCGGTGCCGATCGTGTATCCTTCACCGCCGATGGAACCGAACGCACCAAAGGTGATGACCCACGGCAGCAGGAACTGCATCACACTGACGCCGAGGTTGCCCAACCCAGCATTGAGCCCCAACGACAACCCCTGCATTTTTTTGGGGAAGAAGAAGCTGATGTTCGACATCGACGAGGAGAACGCGCCGCCGCCCACGCCGGACAGCGCCGCCAAGATAATCAGCGTCAGGAACGGAACATCGGGATTCTGCAAAGCAAAGCCCGCGCCGATGGCAGGCAGGATCAGCAGCAAGGTCGACATGAACTTGACGTTGCGACCACCGCATATCGAGATCATGAACGAGTTGGGGATTCGCAGTGTCGCTCCCGCCAACCCCGCAACGGCGGGCAGGTTGAACATCAACGCTCGGTAATGATCGCCCGAGTAGGCCTCGCCGTCATTCAAAAACGTGAAGTTGAACAACTCCGGATTGGAAAAGTGCAGTTTCTGGATGAACTTCGCCAGCATGCCCCAGTACAACCACACCGAGAACGCGCACAGCAGATTCGGGATGGACACGATCAGGTTCCGCGTGGCCACACCCTTGCCTGTGCTTTCCCACTCTTGCGGGTCGTCTGGATTCCATTGAGTCAGTTTGCTCATGACGAAGTCAATCCTTCTTGCGATTCAACGATCGATTCCCACATTCACGGTTCGCACGCTGCAGCCGACACCGGCTCAGAGTATCTCCGGTTCTTTTTCCGAATCCAGGCGGAGCAAATGGTCCAACGAGAACGGTCCTGATCCCCGCCAGATGAATAGCGCCAGCGAGAAGAACACAAACGCTGTGAACTGGAAGTCCACATTCGCACCCATAAGGCTGCCACTTGCGTCGGATGCGGTTGTCAACGTAACTACGACCGCGCCAAACAAAATCAGCGAGTTTACGGCCGCACCAATACGTGTGATGAATCCGAGCGCCAGACTGGCCCCGCCGACGACGTGCGCGAACACGACCGACCACGCGATCAACGTCTGCCCCTCGCCCAGTTCCACTCCGACGGTGGCTTCGAGCCCCGCCATATTCGTGATGAAATGGATGCCCTTGATGATCAACGCAACTCCGAGGTAGATGCGCAGCAGGTCCATCGGCCGAATGTGCCGGACGCCTGGAATAAGGGCCTGAATCGGGACGCGGTCCTTCATCGCTTCCCGCCGACTCGCCATCGCCGTGTCAAACTCCGCCGCTGCGGCGGCTTCGTCTGCGGGCGAAAACCGAACCAGGAATGTGAAGAATGCAAAACACGATACGAGTACACCCAGGATTAGAAACGCCTGCGAATAACTGATGGTCTCCGAGCGGATAAGAAACCCTGCACAGACCGCGCCCATGTTCCCGCCCGCACCAACGATTCCCGCGACCGCGCCAAGCGCTTTCTTATTGATGAACGGGACCACAGAGTATGTCGCGCCCTCTGACATCTGCACGAACAGGCTGAATAGAATCATCGACGGAATCGCCAGCGCGAGCACCCTCATCTGTGAGAAGAATATGAGCGCGATGCCCTCGATAAACAAAGCAATGAACAGCCACTTGACGCGCCCGCGCAAACCGCCTCTCTGCACGAACTTGTCGCTGACGAAGCCGCCCAGCGTCCTGGCGAAGATGTTCATCAGCCCGAACAGACCCGCCACCAGACCGGCGGTCTTGAGGCCGAGGTCGAAGTTATCCATGTAGTACATGGCCGCAATGCCGTTGATCGTGAGCTCGATGCCGAAACACGCTGCGTACACGAAGAACAGCGCCCACACGCGGTAGTCCTTCGCCGCCAGCCAAAACGAATGCGATTTCTTCTCTCTGACGTCCAATTCGCCGCTGGCACGCAACTCCTTGAAGTTGCCGTTCGGCAGGTCGGTCGTCAAAAAGAAATAGGCGATGCCGGTCACGAAACACACGGCACCGGCGGCGACCATCGACCATCGCCACGCCGAGGCGTCCGCGAAGCCCATGTAGACAAAAGCGCCGAATACAAGCGGCATTACCATCTGAGTGACACCGCCGCCAAGGTTGCCCCAGCCGGCCGACGTTGCGTTGGCCGTTCCCACGCAGTTGGGCGCGAACATCACGGACGTGTGGTACTGCGTGATCACGAAGGATGCGCCAATGACGCCGATACCGAGGCGGGCCAACAGGAACGTTTCGTACGTGTTCGCCAGTCCGATCGCCATGACCGGAATCGAGCCGAACATCAAGAGGAACGTATAGCTCAGCCGCGGCCCTACCTTGTCGCACAACCAGCCGATGATCAGTCGCGCGAGAATCGTAATCGCCACCGACGCAATGACCGTGTTGCCGATCTGCTGCTTTGTGAGCGACAACTCCTCGCGCACCACAGCCATCAGCGGCGCGATGCCGAACCACGCGAAGAAGCACAGGAAGAACGCGAACCACGACATGTGGAACGCCCGCATCTGCGGCGTCTTCAGACTGAAGAGGTCAATACCGGTCGCTTTGTTCCGTACTTCCATTCGTGCTGTCCTAGATTCCCAACACCGTTCTTGTTAAGAGCCGATCCCGCGGAGTCGGCCAACACCAAACTTCGGGCCTCAACGCTCAGTTCCCGGCGACCGATTCCAACGCACCACCTGCGGCTTGCGGAAGAGGTACGGGTTCGGAATCACCAAAACGTGTACCAATCGCGTGAACGGGAAGAACCCGATTACTAGGCAGGCGTTGACAATATGCAACTTGACCGCGAAAGGCATCGCGACAACGTACGAAATATCCGGATCGAGTGTCACGATCGACCAGAGATACGGAGACGCCGACGCGGCAAACCACGATGATCCCCACGAGCACGTCACCGCCACATACACACCGCTGCCCACCTGCACCAACAGAAGAATGTGCAGGATGATGTCCGAAACGCTGGTAACAACGCGCACCTTGCTATACGCCAACCGGCGGACGAGCGTACTCAGCAGCCCGATCAAGGTGAGCAAACCGAAGATCAACGCGGTGATCTCCAGGATGTAAAGGCGAATCGGGTGGCCGTTCCACGCAAGCACCGTTCGGGGAAAGAGAAACGCAACGAAGTGCCCCGCAATGACCACGAGAATGCCGTAGTGCAGCGGCACCATGCCCCAGAAGTGCCGTTGGTTTTCCAGAAACTGCGACGACAGGCTCGAATACGTGAACGCCTGCGCGCGGTACCGTTGAACGGTCACCACGAAGAAGAGCCCGAGCGCAACGTAAGGGGCGACCCCGAACAGCAATTGATCCAGATAGTGTTGTGTATTTCCCATGGCTACATTTCCTCCGCGTGGAGTAGTTCTTCGTGATGTGTCAGGATCGGGAGGGCTCCCGATTCTTGGATCGACGCGCCGTGACGCGACTCCAGCCAATCACAAATCGCATCGAGCAGGGCTTCGTACGGACTGTCCAGGCCTTGCAGACCCTTGCGAATCGTTTCCATAGCAGGCAGAACACAGGCACGGGAGAACTTATCCGCGTCCGCACACGGCATACGACCCAACACCGGCAGTACATGACGAACGTGGTCCGGTAGATCCGTCGCTTCTTCGATCGAGAACCCTTGCAGTTGCTCCCGCATC
>JAJDDU010000140.1 GCA_029260155.1 Phycisphaerae bacterium
TCCGAGCTCATCTCGACGAATCCGAAGCCCTTGCTCCGACCGGTCGATCGGTCCATGATGACCTCCGCACTCTCGACGGTTCCATGCGCCGACAGCAGGGTCTCCAGATCTGAGCTGCTGACTTCGTAGCTGAGGTTTCCAATATACAGTTTTTTGCCCATCTCATACTCCATGTCGATGGCCTGCGCGACCCACTCTTTCTCTTTCAGGGTCGCATATGAAAGCGGCCGAAATCCCGGCCTCTGTGGTAGGCGGACGATTCAGTCTGAAGTATCCGGGCTTTGTGAACCAAGATCAAGGACATGCACTCGTTCGACGAACCAACTACCCCTCCAATGATATACCAATCGCCACGCCTGTCAAGCCCCATCTGGGCCACCGGAAAAATTCGGGGCCGGCAACCCAATATGGGTGGCGTATTTTTCGCCGATCAGTGCCCCCCCAGGCCACTCCTGTCTTTGCGATCACGGCGAAGAATCCAGCCGAATCGCCCTGCCGGACAGCGTCCGCGCTACGCTGGCTGCACGGTGAGGGCCTGTTCGCCGGCGGACATGGCGAATTGCGTGCAACGTTCGGTCCACCATTCGATGGTGTTTCTGAGTCCGGCACGTAGTTCCACCGAGGCTTGGAAGCCCAGGCATTTGGCGGCACGCGACACGTCCAGCCGGCGACGCGGCTGGCCATCCGGTTGAGAGGCGTCCCAGTTAATGTTCCCGTCGTACTCCATCAATTCGGCGATCAACTCGGCCAATTCCCGAATGGTGATCTCCGAGCCCGTGCCGATGTTGATCGGCGCACGCCCTTCGTAACACCGCGCAGCCAACTCCAATGCGCGTGCGGCGTCGTCGACGTAGAGAAACTCGCGACTGGGTCTTCCCGTGCCCCAACATCGCACCGTCGAGAACCCGAGCGCCTTCGCTTCGTGAAACTTGCGAATCAGCGCCGGGATCACGTGCGACGATTGCGGATCGAAGTTGTCCCCCGGACCGTAGAGATTGACGGGCATGATGAAGATGCCGTTGAACCCGTATTCCGCGCGATACGCCTGCAACATGACCAGCAGCGCCTTCTTGGCAATGCCGTACGGAGCGTTCGTGTTTTCAGGATAGCCGTCCCACAGGCTGTCTTCATGGAAGGGAACCGGACAGTACTTCGGATACGAACACACCGTCCCGACCTGTACAAACTTCTCGACGCCGACCTGCCGTCCCTGCTCGATGAGGTGCAGCCCCATCGACAGGTTGTCGTAGAAAAACCGCCCCGGGTACGCCCGGTTGGCCCCAATGCCTCCGACGTGCGCCGCAAGGTGAAAAACGACGTCCGGGTTGGCGTCTGCGTACATCCGCCGAACGTCGTCGGCCTGCGTAAGGTCGTATTCCGGGCGACGCGGTACGAAAACGACGGGGCACCCCGCTTCTGTCAAACGGCGGCAGAGCACCCGACCTACGAAACCGGCACCGCCCGTAACGCACACCCGCCGACCTGACCAGAATTCCTTCTCGTTCATCGTACCTCTAGCTCCGTCGGTAACCCGCCTGAATTCTGAATTCGTAACTCTGCATTCTGAATCCCCCCCTATGGCATGGCGTACCCGGCTTCAGACAGCGTTCGCTCCTGCTCCGCCAAACGCAGATCCGAATCCACCATCAGCCGTACGAGTTCCTCAAACCCGACCCGCGGCCGCCAACCCAAAACCTCGCGCGCCTTCGACGCATCTCCGCGCAGCTCGTTGACTTCGGTCGGACGAAAGTAGTTCGCATCGACTTCGACGTGCTCCCGCCAGTCGAGATCGAGGGAGCTGAACGCCTCCTCCAGAAACTCTCCCACGGTGTGCGACATCCCGGTGGCCACCACATAGTCATCGGGTTCCGGCTGCTGCAACATGCGCCACATGGTCTCGACATAATCGCCGGCAAAGCCCCAATCCCGCTTGGCGCTCAGGTTGCCAAGGTACAGACGGCTTTGCAGCCCGAGCTTGATACGGGTGGCTGCGCGCGTGATCTTCCGCGTGACAAACGTCTCGCCCCGGCGCGGCGATTCATGATTGAACAAGATGCCATTGCAGACGAACGAACCATAGGCTTCGCGATGGTTGACGGCCTGCCAATAAGCATGAACTTTGGCGCACGCGTACGGGCTTCGGGGCCGCAACGGCGTCGTCTCGCTCTGCGGGCACTCGGTCGCGTTGCCGAACATTTCGCTGCTGGAGGCTTGGTACAAACGCACCTGCTTGTCGTGCGATTCGCAGTAGTCACGAACGGCTTCGAGGACGTTCAAGGCGCCGACCGCGACGACTTCCGCTGTGTAGAGCGGTTGATCAAAGCTGGTGCGCACGTGAGACTGGGCAGCCAGGTTGTAGACTTCGTCCGGCTTGGTCGTGCTGACGATCCGGCGGAGCCCCGACGCGTCAAGCACATCGCCGTAGTGCAGATGCAGTCGCGTATCCGGCTCGTGACTGTCCCGATACAAGTGTTCGAGTCGCTGTGTCGTAAACGAGCTGCAGCGCCGAATGACACCGTGGACCCGATACCCTCTTTCTAGCAAAAACTCAGCCAGGTACGATCCGTCCTGGCCGGTGATGCCGGTGATCAACGCTGTTTTGCGCACGGAGCCTCCTCGGCAAGAGTGTGCACCGGGCCTCGACCGGTGAAATCAACGTGTGCTATCGGCAGTAAGGGGCGGCTGGGTCGACGAGAAGTGGGCTTGCGAATCGGTTTCAGCCGCATCAAACCAACCATGAATGGGAAACGAGACGGCTTTTTCGAGGCGTTTGTGCGTGACAGCCGCGTGTACCGTGGCCATGTTGCTAATCACGATGGCATCGGGACCGAGCGTTGCGATCCTCTCAAGGGGAACAATGGGGATTCCGCGATAGCGTCGCCCAGGACGGGCGAATCGATCGTCGGCGATGGCCGGCACGTTCATCCCCGTCTGTCGCGCAGCCGCAAGGAACGGGTAAATGTTCTTCCCGAGGTCAGCCAGCACGGCGTTCTCAACACCGGTGGCGCGAAGCTCCTGCATGCGCTCGCGGACCTCGCCCCATCGAAACAGAGAATCGAACGACTCCCCCGAGAGACGGCTTGACGCGAACAGCTGCCGCTCATCCGAAGCGCACGCGTGTGCGGCGAGAAAACCCCGCACGAAACTCGGACGCTGTCCGTTGTCCGCTGCAAGCCACCGGTAGCGCTGCGCCCAGTCTCTTCGATAGATGCTGCGATAGGGTTCCTGCAAGTAGCGCTCGGCGATCACGAGGTTGTTGCGCGCGTCGTAGAACATCGTGCGCTCCGAGATTCTCGATCGACTGGTCTTCAGGTGATCGACATGCAAATCGTCGAAGTTCTGCACGCGCCATCCCGCGTGTACCAGCCGAAACGCCAGATCGTACTCCTCAGCCTGCATGAAGAGCTCGCCGTCCAAACCGCCCGCTTCGCGCAGCGCGCGCGTGCGAAACCCGACCCCACAGCCGACGAACACGTCCGGCAACGCCCCGCATTCGCGCCGGCCGTCCGGCAGATGCACGGCAAAACCCGCAGCACCCAAGCGTCCGTCACGCTCGAAGTGATCGATCATGACTTCGAGCGAGGCTGGACGGGGGTACGAATCGTCATCGAGAAAGACGATATAGCGACCAGCTGCATGCGGGACCGCAGCCGCTTTGGCGCAACTCCCCAGATTGTCGTTCAGCGATATCAATCGGACCGCGTCAGCCTGTTGCGCGAGCGCGCCGGCAGTGCCATCGGACGAATCATTGTCAACCACGATAACTTCGCGAGAAACGTTGTCGGGGAGGGCAAGGATCCGATCAACCGTATCGAGAACAACGTCCCGTCGATTGTAGGTCGCCAGAATGAATGTCACGTCCGGCGTGTTCAACGGAGTGGTCTCGCTGCAACATGTGTTACACGGCGCGTGTGGCACCGGTTTTCGACCGGTGTTACAGCCAAGTATCGGTCGACCGCCGCCGGCTGCTTCAAGGAATCACACACTGCCGAGGAACACTGTCGCGTGACATGCCCACGCTCGCGTGCGGGTGTAAGTTGCGAGCATGCCGGTCCATCGGTAGAATTCAGCCGGACAACTTGTGACACAAGAATAGCAGCATGGCATCACGCATCGCACTCTACGGCGGCAGCTTCAATCCCATTCACCACGGGCACCTCATCGTCGCGCGGTGCGTGGCCGAGGCGCTGCGTCTCGATCGCGTGATCTTCCTGCCGTCCGCAAATCCTCCGCACAAGGACAGCTCTTCACTGTTGGACGCGTCGCGTCGCGCTGACATGGTGAAGTTGGCCATCGATGGCGAGGCAGGTTTTGAATTCAGCGATCACGATCTTGCGAATGAGGGCCCCTCCTACACCGTCGAGACCGTCGCCCATTTCGTGGGCGCGCTGAGCGGGGACGTAGACTTGCATTGGATCATCGGCGCTGATTCACTCGCCGAGTTGGCTTCCTGGCACCGCGTCTCAGATCTGGCCGACACCTGCTGCCTCGTCACCGCAGCCCGCCCGGGATGGGATGCGACCGCGCTGGACGCACTCCAGTCCGCATTGTCAGCCGATCAGATCGAACGCCTGCGAAATCGCGTCCTGCAAACGCCGCGAATCGACATCTCGGCGACCGATATTCGCGAGCGCATTCGCGCGGGCCGATCGGTCCGTTATCTCGTCCCGGACCCCGTGCGTTCCTATATTGAGGACAATGAGCTGTATCGGGCCAAGCGGTGCGCTTCCGGTCGCCGCTGAGATCCCAACCATGCAGTTGATCCGCGACTCAGCCATCGTATTGAAACGCTTGGACTATTCAGAATCTTCCCAGATCCTCGCCGTGTTCACGCCCCTCCATGGAAAGATCTCGCTGATCGCAAAGGGCGCGAGACGATCTACCAAGAAGCGATTCAGCTCCGGGGTCGAATTGCTTGAGGCCGGCGAGGTCGTTTTTTCGGTCCGTGAGATCGGCCAAGAAGCATTGGCGACCATGACGGAGTGGAAAACTTCTCGGACCTTTTTGGGCCTGCGCGAACGCCTCGATCGCCTAAACGCAGCCCAGTATGCGGCCGACATCACCGCTCAGCTAACCGACAACTGGGACAAGCACGCGGTCGTGTACGCGTCACTTTATGACACTCTAGAAGACTTGTCACAAGGCGCCGCAGTGCTGTCCGCCGTGGTCGCATATCAACGGACCTTGCTGGGCGAAACAGGCGTGCTGCCCCAACTGGACCGCTGCGTATCGTGCGGCCACACGCTTAATGAGACCCGCGACATCTACTTCTCGTCTTTCGATGGTGGCCTTCTCTGTCGTGACTGTGAGCCCGCGCGCGTGGAAAAGCGTCTGACTGCGATAACGCGGTCCGCCCGACACGACGGCATGTTCGCGACGGATGCGGACGTCGCAGGCGCGTTCGATCTGTTCAACTACCACATCTCGCATTTGATCGGACGGGCCCCTGCCGCACACGCATTCCTTCTGGACTACGCCCGCCGCATGCGCGCGGCGCGGCGATAGCTCGTCCGATCACGACAATTCCGAAAGTGCGTCCAGGAAAAGGGCGACAGTGACAGCGAGTGTCACGTATTGGCATTTTTTTTCGATTCGCGTTTGACTGCTTTTCGGCCGCATTTTAGCTTTCTCGTGGTTAGGACACGATTTCCACTCTCGCTCGCCGAAGGACAGGAAACGCGCTCATGGCACTGACAATCACTGGAACCAACACGCTGCAGCTGCTGTCGATTATTAATCGAACGCAGGCCAAGCAGACCAACTTGCTGACGCAGCTCACGACGGGCAGCAGGATCAACACGGGCAAGGATGACCCGGCCGGGCTCATCGCGTTGGAGAGCTTCAACGCCGAGCTCACCGCAGTCAACGCCGCCATCGACAGCAATCAGCGGACCAACGCGCAACTTGCAACGGCGGAAGGCGGTTTCACGGAAATCAGCTCTCTGCTCACGCAGATCGAATCGCTGGTGGCGGCGTCGACCAACGCGGGGGCTATCTCTGGTGCGGAGATCGCAGCCAACCAGGCCCAGATCGACACGGCCATCCAATCAGTCGATCGCATCATCAGGACCACGCAGTTCAACGGAAAGCGACTGCTCGACGGCAGTCTATCCATCAACACCACCGGTGTTGACTCAACCAAAATCGACAATCTACGTGTGTACTCTCGCAGCCAGAGCACGACCGCGGCGACCATCACCGCCACGATCACCGCATCGGCGCAGGCTGCATCCGCGGCGTTCGCGGTTGGCGGCTCGCTCACGAACGTCAACACCAGCGGAACCACCTCGCTTTCGATCACCGGGACGCTGGGCAACGCGACTGTCTCACTGGCCAGTGGGCTCACGAGCGCAGGAATCATCACGGCCATCAACGAGGCCACGGGGCAAACGGGCGTCACGGCCGCCGTCGACAGCAATGGCATCGAACTCAACACGACCGGTGCCGGAACTGATGAGTTCATTTCAATAGACGTGCTTTCCGGGGGGGTATTGAAAGCGCAGGGAGCCGGCACCACATCGAGCGTCATCGAGACCACAAACAGCCTGGGTGTCGACGCGGCGGTCACTGTCAACGGACAGACCGTCAACGTCGACGGGCTGGACGTGAGCTTTACGTCCAACGGAGTCAGCTTCGCCTACAGCCTCGATGCGGACTACGGATTCGGGCGCGTGGCCAATCGCTCCAACACCGATACATTCAGCATCGCGGCCAGCGGCGGCGCGACGTTCCAGATCGGTACGGACCAGAACACGAGGCAGACGCTGGGTATCAACGGACTATACAGTCACGCGCTGGGCGGTGGCGATTCGGGCGGCTTCCTTTCCGACATTGTTGGCGGCGGCGCCGCCGACCTGAACACGGATGTTGGAACCGCCCTGAAGGTAATCAAAAAAGCCATCACGGACGTCGCGACGGAACGCGGACGCCTGGGCGCGTTCCAGAAATTCACGGTCGAGACGTCGATCAACTCACTGGAAACGACCAAGACCAATCTAACCGCCGTGAAGAGTCTGATCGGGGACACGGACTTCGCACAGGCGACCGCAGAATTGAACCAGCAGTCTGTTTTGCTCAGCTCGGGCATCTCACTGCTGGGGCTAGCGAATCAGCAGGCAGCGCAGATTCTGTCGCTGCTCGGCTAACGGAGAGCGCGGGGAAAAGCTTGAGGGGAGCCTTTTTCCTACACGCGGCGGGCTGCGGTAACACCGTAGCCCGCCGTTGTTTTTACGCACTGTCACCCGATGCAGCCTCGCGCTTGCGCTGCAACCACGCGCGGACGGAATCGAGCGGTTTCGTGTTGAGGATGCTGTCGGGCGACGCCCAGCCTCGGCGAGCGGTGGCAATGCCGAATGACATTTGAGCGAAACCGTCGGTATGGTGCGCGTCGGTGTTGATGGCCAGCATGACGCCGGCTTCGATTGCCTGCCGAGCGTGCACCGCCTTCAAGTCCAGCCGTTGCCACGCGGCGTTGATCTCGAAAACGGTGCCGTTCGCCGCTGCGGCCTCGAACGCGCACTGCATGTCGATCTCCAGCGGCGGGCGACGGTTGATGAGGCGCCCGGTGGCATGGCCGATGATCGAGACGTACGGATTCTTGATTGCGTTCAGAAGTCGCTCGGTATGCGTCGTCCCACGCGCGGACGCACGTGCGTGGATGCTGGCCACAACAACGTCGCAGCGGGCGAGAATCTCGTCGCTGTAGTCCAGAGACCCGTCCGACAAGATGTCGCATTCGCATCCGACGAGTATCTCAATGCCCTTCATCCGCGCGTTCACTTCGCTAATCGCGTCGATATGCTGCAGCATTCGTTCGACGCTCAGGCCATTGGCAATCGTGGAACTCTTGGAATGGTCGGTGATGGCAATGTACTCGTAGCCGCGCCGCTGGGCTGCAATCGCCATCTCTTCGATCGTGCACCGCCCGTCGCTGGCAACGGTGTGCATGTGCAAGTCACCTTCGATCTGTTCGAGTGTGACCAGCGAGGGAGTCTTGTCCACGTCGAACTCGCCGCGGTCCTCGCGCAGTTCGGGAGGGGCAAACAGAATGCTCAGCGCGTCGTAAATCGACTCCTCCGTTTCGCCGGCCATCTGCTTCTCGCTGGCGAACAGTCCGTACTCGTTGA
>JAJDDU010000015.1 GCA_029260155.1 Phycisphaerae bacterium
CCCTGCTTGATCACCATCGCGGAGAGGTTGGTCAGGCTCAGGGTGTATGTCCCTGGCTCCACCGGCGCGGTCAAAGAACCGGTGACCAAGACGACTTCCGTGTGGCCGACGCCTGTGACGACTGAACCGACCGGGAGTGGCGCGTTTCCCTCGGAGTTGTTGAGCGTGTTCTGCGCGCCGCCGACACCGATCAACGCCCCATCGACCACAGCGCCCCCGAAGCCCCCTGGTCCGCTGATCCCTGCCGGCGGAGCGAAGCTGAGCATCGGGTCACTGGTCGGCGTTCCCGCGGGTCCGAGCGGCCCGCCGCTGAACGCCAGTTCAAACACGAACCCGGCCAGCCCCTCGTTTTGACTATCGCTCAGCATGCCGGTCACTTCGTAGTTCACGTTCCCGCCACAGGGCGTCACCGTGATTGTGTTGCTGCCGTCAAAGCTGATGCTAAGATCCAGATCCGCTCCACTGGACCCTGCGCAAATCACGCCCGCAACGGCCATCGCACACTTCAGATGTCTCATCCAGGCCACCATGTGTTTCACCTAAAAAACCGGCCGGAACCGGTTACTTTGGGCCGTATGTCAACCACTTGTTGAGCCGGCCTGCTTCCCTCAAGGAGAACTCAATGTCCTTCACAGCTCTGCCGTAGTACACAGAGTCTGCCGCTCTCCCGTATGCATCAAAAGCCCTACTTGCTTTAGTGCCCCGGAGCTTCTTGCCGAGCGTCCATGGGTTTAGCGATATCGTAGGCCCGTGTGTTGCAGCCCATTGTGCCGATCCGGCACCAGCGAGAAGAACGGCGTATGTGCGCTCATCGAATAAGGCGGCGAAACCAGCCCCCGTGTACTTGACTGGTTCCGGAAGCTGCTCATTTGCAAGCCACCATTGTATCGCCTCCTCGCGCGTCGTCGCGATCCAGTCATGAGTTTCTAGCAGGCCATACCCGACGAATGTTGGCTCCTTCAAACCTGCGAGATCCTTATGGAGCTCAAGCCAGAATTGATCCCATAGACTGAGCTCCCCGCCGCTCTTTCCACCTCCTCCAGGATCGAGCCCAAAGGGGTCGACAAGCGTAAAGGCACTGCAGTTTACATAGGCATATCCGTTGCCGACATTATTCGCATCTCCCCACAATCCAATTGAATCTCGGGAAGTGAACCGCCCAGTCGTCACGTCATAGTATCGCGTGCGATAGTAGAACCATTGTGATTCTGGATCGAGACGTCGTCCGGTGAACAGATAGGGGTTTGCGATGGCTGAAGCTGGGATCGCCGCTCCAGCGGGGTCCATAAGAAGCGGCTCGCCAAAGTCCTGGTAGTCGTAGCGTTCGACGACGTCGGCAGCTGAATCCGTAACGGCCGAGACATTGTAGAGGTCGTCGGTGTGGTAGTAGGAGTCGTTGCCGCCGCGGCGCATGTTGAGCACTTCGTCGATGTAGAGGCCGTAGACGTACGTGGCAAGCGCGGCGTTATTCTGATCCTGCTCCTCGCACACGCGCCAATCGGAGTAGAAGTACCGGGTTGTATCAGGCGCACCATCGTTGACGATTCGTTCAATGCGCCGTCCGAAGGCGTCGTAGGCGTAGGCTGCTGCGACGCCCGTGGCTGAATCAACGTGACTGACCATCTGGTTGCGATAGTCGTAGGCGATTGCCCTTTGGGTCGGCTGGCCATCGTCGATGCGGATCAGATTGCCGTTCTTGTCATTGAGGCGCGAATCGATGGACGTGGCGGTGTACTGATTCAACTGGCGGTCGGCCGGTTCGGGGACGGTCGGGTCCATCGTGTAGGTGCCGGGGTCGGGACCGCCGGATACGTTCGTCCGGTTCCCCACTCCATCCAACGCGTATTCGGTCGTTTCGGCGGGGCCGGCGGGCGGAGACTTGTCTGAGCGGATTAGCCGATAGATCGAGTCGTAGGTGTAGTCATGGGTCAGTTGTGGCCCGCCGGCGCGAACATCCTTTCGCTGCGTCTTGTTGTACAGCTTGTCCCACGCATAGGTGCGGTCGTCGATGACCGTGCCGTCTGCGATCTTGGTGTGCGTGGTGCGGATCAGCCGCTTGACGCCGAAGTCGTTGGCCGGGTTGGGGACGCCGGTAATCCCGTCATACTGATACACGCACCGCGTTCCATTGCCGTACTCGCGTCGCGCGACGCGAGTCGGGCCAACGTAGTCGTACGTGGCGATCGGACCCGTCTGGTCGGAGATGCTCTTTTTGCGCTCCAGTTCGTCATACGTGGTCGTAATCACGCGCCCGCCGGGATAGGTGCAGGAGAGCATGTTGCCGACGCCGTCGTACAGCGTGGTGGTGGTCTGAGTATTAAGCGTCTCGCGGGTGACGCGCGAAAGCGAATCGTAGCTGCGGGTGATCAGCGAGTCGTCGTCCTGAGCATGGACGAAGCGCGACAGGCCATCGTACTTGAAAGTCTCGAAGGTCGTCCCGAGCACGTCCACCGTGTCGCCGTCGGCGATGGCGGCCCGATCAATAGTCTTGCCGGTGATCCGGTTCAGGAGATCGTACGTGCAGGTAGCGACACTGCCGTTGGCGTCGGTCATGACCCGACGGTTGTCGTGCACGTCGAAGGTGTAGCTGTGGATCGTGTCGTCGGCGTAGCGCTCCGCAGTCATGCGGTTCAGGGCGTCGTAGATGTAGGTCGTTGCGTTCCCGTTGTCGTCCGATTGGGTGGTCAGACGTGAGGTGTCGTCCCAGGTTTGTGTCGTCACGATGTCCGGTTCCGTCGAGTCGGCGGGCATGGCTGCGGCGTCGGCTCCGTCGTCGTCCATATCGCGGACCGTCTTCACGAGCCGGTTGAGGCCGTCATAGACGTTTCGCACACGGTGATTCAACGCGTCGATGGTAAGCGTCTGGTTATTGCGCGAGTCGTACCGGTACTGATGGGCGTTGCCGACGTTGTCGGTCATGGTGATCATGCGATCGAGCCCGTCGTACGCATCGGTCGTGGTAAACACCTCGTCGGGGCCGGCGATATCCGACTTTTCGACCTCGGTGATTGCGACGACGTTGGAGTTGGCGTCGTACGTGTACGTCATCGTATTGTTCTTGGCGTCGGTGACGAGGCTGCGGCGATTGGCTGTGTCGTAGGTCATCAGCGTCTGGTGGTTGTTGTCGTTGACCGTGCGCATGACCTGGGAGTTGTCGCTGTATTCGGTGATGGTTATCGACTTGCCATCGCCAATCGGAGACTGAGAATCGGTGTCGAAGAACTCGATTTCGGTCTGGATCAGTCGATCCATCTCATCATAGACGAGCGTGGATTCGGTAAGACGCACATTGGCTGCGGCGGCCAGTACGTCGATCAGTTCGCCGTCGGTCCGCATCCCCACGGCGTTGTGATTCTCATCGTAGTTGTAGGCCGTCGCGTTGCCCATCGGGTCGGTCGTGGTGACCGGACGATCGAAGCC
>JAJDDU010000141.1 GCA_029260155.1 Phycisphaerae bacterium
CCGTCACCGTCCAGATCACCGATATCCACCGAGGTAGCGAAGTCTCCACTGCCGTAGGGCACATCGCTTGCCAAGGTGCCATCGCCATGGCTCAGCAGCACCGAGACGCTGCCACGATACTCCGGATAACTCCCTCTGTTCGCCACCGCCAAGTCGAGGTCGCCGTCACCGTCCAGATCGCCGATTGCAATCGAGCGAGGACCGTCGCCAGCCTCAAACTCGGGATTGCCGAAGAGCATGCCGTGGGTTACGCCGAAGAGGTTTTGGAAGTTGGCGAAATCTAGGAGGTCGATGTCGGTGTCGTGGTCGAAATCGATGGGGGCGCAATTGGGTTGGGCGGGGCCGTTGTTGGGGCCGGTGGTGCAGTCGACGAAGGCGGCGTAGTCGGGCAAGGCGACGGTGCCGCTGCCGTCCGGGTCGCCGTGGGTGCATTGGGCGCCGGCTGTCGATACGCTGATGGCCGACAGGAGCAGGGCGGCGATCAGGGGGAGGTTGCTGGGGGGACGGTTGCTGGCTGCCGGCTTCATGGTCGTGCCTCCGTTGTCTTGACGTTGCGGTTTTCCCCATCCTTGCTGCGCAAGAATGGGGCACCCGCATCTGTTCGGTTCTTTGGCTCGCTGAAGGCGATAAACGTGGACTGCGTTCGCCGTGGGCGATTGTAGTGTTTGCGACATGCTAACTCCAGCGGCGGCTTGGGGGGTGGCGTGTCACCGGACGGCTCTTTGCTGAGCACTGGCGGGCAAGCCGCCAGTGGCACCCCGCGCGCTCGATCTGTGGTGGGCGAGGATTGAAGTGTTGCTGTCGTATGGGTTCGTTTGGTAATTGCGCCGGTTCGTCGTGGTGGTGAGACGGCGTTTTCGGGACGGGAGTGGGGTCTTGGCCGGATTGGCGTGGGTTCGTTTTGCGCATGGCGGTTTGGGGTGGGCCGCTCCATGGCAGTCGCGGTTTTGATTGGGGGGTCCTTTGGCGCATCGGGGTTCTTGCTCCGGCGCGCGGTTGGGTTGCGGGTGGGGCGGGGGCGGCGCGCAGCGTCTCCACATGGTAATAACTACAGGTGTGATTGTGATTTTCTTGTGAGGGCACAGCCAGGGGGTGTTCGATTTGACAGCGTCGCTCTTTGTATTCGGCCTGGAATTCCTCTCGGCTAGATTCCTCGCTGCGCTCGGAATGACATGGAGGGGGGCGAACCTTGCAATCAGGGAGGCGAATGCGGAGAATGAGATTGGTGCACGCCGTGGGGCAAGGAGAACCGTTGGATATGTTGCGAGTTGCATTCGTTGCTTGTTGGCTCATGGCTGCGTCGTTGACGTCGAGCGGTCAGACGGTCGTCGAGGAGCCGATCGAGTACATCTACTACGACTTCATTGGCGAGGATGGCCAACTGCACGGCGGGCGGGTGGTGCCTGATCCGAGCAACCCGCATCACGTGGCCTTTCCGCCCGATGGTCCGATGCCGGAGGGGACTTGGAACTTCGAGACCATTCAAGATGCGGGGCCGAGTAGCAACCGTATCGACTTGGTTCTCGTCGGGGACGGCTACACCGATATCGAGTTGGGCACGTATGCGAACAACGCTCAGGACGTGTTCGACGCGTTCTTCGGGCCTGGGGGCGAGCAGCCGCTCAAAGCCTACAAGAACTTTTTCAACGTGCATCGCGTCGACGTGATTTCGCCGGAGTCCGGTGTCGACGAGCCCGACCTGGGCATCTTCGTCGATACCGCGCTGGACATGTACTACAACTGTTCGGGTATCGAACGATTGCTGTGCATTGACGTGGGCAAGGCGTTGACGGCTGCGAACAGCGCGCCGGCGCGCGAGCAGGTGCTTGCATTGGCCAACTCGACACGGTACGGGGGCGCGGGTTACTCCGGGTCCGATCTCGGGACGCTGGCGGGGCGGAACAGCGCCGCGTTGGAGGTCGCGCTTCACGAATTCGGGCACTCCTTCGGCAATCTGGCGGACGAATACACCTACGGTGGGCCCGTGAACTGGCCGAGCGGTGAACCTGCCTCCGCCAACCTTACCACATTCACCGCCGCGCAATTGGCTGTGAACCAGGCGAAGTGGTACCGCTGGCTTGATGTGTCCGGGGTGGATACCTTCGAGGGCGGTGGGTATTCCGAGTTCGGCATCTACCGGCCGACGAATAACTCGCTGATGCGCAACCTCGGGCGGCCGTTCCATCAGGTGAACGAAGAACAACTGATCATGCGGGTTTACGAATCCGTCGATCCGATCGACGATGCCACGCCTCCGCTGCCACCGACGGGCGACTACGATCAGGACACGGTTTTCTTCGTTGCCACAGTCGACCCCAGTCCCAACACGCTGTCGATTCAGTGGTCGGTGGACGGGGTAGCTGTTGTCGGTGAGACGCAGCCGACGTTTAGCCTGGCGCTGCTCGATTTGCCGATCGGTCTGCATGATGTTCGCGTCGATGTGGTTGATACGACCTCGCGCGTGCGCGATGAGGGCTTTCGCCAGTCGCAGATGACCGAGTATCGCGAGTGGACTGCGGTGTTCGGTTGCGCGAGGCCGATCATCACGCAACAGCCGGTCGCGAGTTCGTTTTGCGAGGATGGGCCGATGTCGGTCTCCGTGACGGCGATAGGCGAGGGGTTGTTGTATCAGTGGCGGAGGTTTGGGATCGACATCCCCGGCGCGACGGGTGCGACGTACGCTGTGGCCTTGGCGGCGGCGGCTGATGCGGGTGACTACTCGGTGGTCGTGTCGAACGCTTGCGGCCCGCGTGACTCCGACACGGCAACGACGACCATGGTGCCGGCAGTTACGATTCAGACGTCGCCCGGCGATCAGGCGCTGTGTGCGGGCGCGTCGGTGTTCCTCTTCGTTGGCGCTTCCGGCGGGCAAGGTCTGACCTATCAGTGGTACAGAGATGCCGTGGAGATCGCGGGAGCGACCCTTGCGTTTCTCGCCATCGCGAACGCCGACTCGGCCGATGCGGGTGACTATACCGCGGCGGTCACCAACGCATGCGGAACGGTCATCGCCGGACCAGCTACACTGATGGTCGTGACGAACGGTTGTGTTACAGTGCCGGGCGACATGGACGGCGACGCCGACGCCGATCTGAACGACTACGCGGCGTTCCATGCATGCATGACCGGTCCGGGTGGCGTTTCCGGTTCTCCGTGCTTCTTGGCGGACTTCGACGGGGACGACGATATCGATGCTGCAGATTTTGGCGTATTCCAGATCGTGTTCGGCGACTAGACGTTCTTGGGTCATCAGTTGCCAGTTGCCCAACTGACAACAGCTCTTCCCTTCGCTACTCGTGAAGAGCGAATCGACCTGCGACGATTTCGTGCACGCTGAGGGTGTTGCGCACGGTGAGCATGCGATTGAGGATGTAGATGGAGCCCCTCCCACCATTTACGGACCAGCTTTGGGGCTCTGCCGTGGTACGTAACCAGTTCATGATCTCTTCGGCGCGTTCCTTTTCCTCGTCTTCGTCGGTCGGTTGTCCCTGACCACCCCCGCCGGAGTTTGTGAAGACGCTGGCCACCTGCCCCGGACCGCCGCCGCCGGCACCTTGTACGGGCTGGGAAAGGTCAAGTTCAGGGGCGTCGCGGAAGTGCGCAATGCCGTTGAACACCTCGTCGATGTTGTACACGCGCACGTAGAGTCTGCGGTTGACGAACGAGTGTGTGGCGATCTTGAGTGTGTTGCCGACGCCGATGTAGGTCAGCGGATCAACGTCGGACAACTGCTCGAGGACCTCGTCGAGAACTTCGCCGACGGTGGTATCAACCATGTCGAGGGTGACCGGAGTCTCGCCGTCGATGCCCTCGGCCCTGAGGGTGTTCCAGCGGACGATTACGTTGACCCGCCCACGATCGGTGCTCCGGCGATTTAGCCATGCGACCACCTCAGTCAGGGGCGTCTCGTCCCAGCGAACGGACTCGGTGCGCGTGAGCAGTAGGGCGCGAACCGGCGACGCGCGAAGCTCGTCAGTGACACCGTGCATCTCAGCCTGTGTCAGCTCGCTTGCCATGAATTGTGTTCGCTCAGCGAGGCACGGGGTCGTGATCCAGATGCACGTTGACAGGGCAATCAAGGAAAGGTGTTTCATGATTCGTTACTCCAGAGCAGAAACCAAGCCTGCGGCTGGTGTGCCGATTCGACCAGCCCGCTGAACCCGCTGGGCAATCGCGTGCCGCGGGACAGCAATTCTTGAAGGGTCAACACGCCGCGGGCAACCGCGTTCAATCAATTGAGGGGCGTCGGGGGTCTCGGCGCGTCGGGTTGCCTGGGGCATAATGTCTGGGATGGGTTCCGATGCTGCGACACGAATGCGAGCGCTGCGCGACGAGATTCGCGCGCACGATCATCGCTACTATGTTCTCGCGGAGCCTGTGGTTTCGGACGCGGTGTACGATGGTCTGCTCACCGAGTTACGCGGGCTGGAAGACGCACACCCTGCGCTGATCACACCCGACTCGCCAACGCAGCGTGTCGGGGGGAGCCCGATCGACGGGTTCGAGCACGTCGTGCATGCGGTGCCGATGTTGTCGATCGACAACACGTACGACGAATCACAGCTTCGTGAGTTCGACGAGCGCGTGGCTAAGGGGCTGGAAGGTCGGGCGTACGAATACGTGGTCGATCCGAAAATCGATGGCGTGGCCGTTTCACTGCGTTATGAGGGTGGGGTGCTCGTTCTGGGCGCGACGCGCGGAGACGGCAAGACCGGCGACGACGTGACTCACAACGTCCGCACGATCTCGTCCATTCCGCTGAAGCTGATCGGCACGGACGTCCCACGTGTGCTGGAAGTTCGCGGTGAGGCGTTTTGGCCGCGCGAATCGTTCGACCGGTTCAACCGTGCGCGCGAAGCGGCTCACGAAGCCGTCTTTGCCAATCCGCGTAACGCGACGGCCGGTACGTTGAAACAGTTGGATCCGCGTAAGATCGCCGGCCGGGGTTTGTGTTTCATCGCCCATGGCATCGGGCAGATCGAACCGCTCCTGGCGACGTCGCACGACGAGTTGTTCGATCAGTTCGCTAAGTGGGGCATTGCGGTGAGCCCGCATCGCGCGCGCGCGGCATCCGTCGGAGAGGTTGCCGATCTGATAAACAACTGGGATCGCGAGCGTCATGCGCTGGGTTACGAGACCGATGGCGTGGTCATCAAGGTCAACCGGTTCGACCAGCGCGACGTGCTCGGGACAACGAGCCGATACCCGCGCTGGTGCATCGCGTTTAAGTTCGCAGCCGAGCGCGGCCGGACGCGATTGCTCAGCGTCGACTGGCAGGTCGGCAAGCTCGGTAGCATTACGCCGGTTGCCAAGCTCGATCCGGTACAACTTGCGGGGACGACGGTTAGCAATGCCAGCTTGCACAATCCGGTGCAGATCGAGCGGCTGGATCTTCGCGAGGGCGATACGGTGGTCGTTGAAAAGGCCGGCGAGATCATTCCGCAAGTGGTCGACGTGGTGCTTGAGAAGCGTCAACCGCAGGCGCGTCGCGTCCGAGTGCCAACTTCGTGTCCCTCATGTGACGGTCCGGCTGTGCGCGACAAACCGGACCCCGGACTCATCGCCTTTCGCTGTGAAAACACCGCCTGCGAAGACGCATTCAAAGTTATTCAGCGCAAGAAAGCCCGCGAAACATGCGTTCGTTGCGAGGAGCCGGTGCGTGTCGTGGATGAGCTACCCACACTCAAGTGCCAGAACCTCGCCTGCGGCGCTCAGTTGAAGGCGCGGCTGACCCATTTTGCTTCGCGCGAGGCCATGGACATTGAGGGGTTGGGTGAGACGCTGATCGCGACGCTCGTCGATCATGAACCGCCGTTGCTGAGCGGAATCGCCGAGATCTATGGGCTTGAAGAGCATGAAGAGTTGCTCGTCGCGATCGAAGGGTTGGGCGAAAAGAGTGTGGCCAACGTCTTGCGCGGTATTGAGGATTCCAAAAGTCAGCCGTTGAATCGGCTGCTGGCTGCGATCAACATTCCAAACGTAGGCGCCGCGACGGCCGAGCTGTTGGCGGAGTATTTCGGTGATCTCGATGCGCTTCAAGATGCAACGGCGGACGCGGTTTACGAGAGCGTTTCCACCGCAGAAGCGGACTCATCGCGGACGGATGATGCCCGAAGAAAAGTGCCCATCGGGATCGTCGAGTATCTGCGTGCGGAGTCCGTTCGGCGGATGTTGGATGATCTGCGTGCGGCGGGCGTGAACACGACTCAACCAAAGCGGGCGGAATCTTCGGGCGTGCTGAGCGGCAAGTCCGTCGTGGTGACCGGCACTCTTGAACATTTTACACGAAGCGAAATCCAATCGCGCATCAAAGCGCTGGGCGGTAAAGCGGTCGGCTCGGTCAGTGGGAAGACGGACCTTGTAATCGTCGGCGCGTCGGCCGGAAGCAAGGCTGAAAAGGCCAGGGAACTCGGCGTGCGGATACTGGACGAAGAGACTTTCTTGAGGGAATTCGGGCGGGATTGACGCTGTTCGCCTAGTGAAACACGACGGTTCGCCGGCCGTGGACCAGCACGCGGTCTTGCAAATGCAGACGCACACCCGAGACCAGCGCGGATCGCTCCAGATCGGATCCCTTGCGAACAAGATCGTCAAGCGTGTCACGGTGGTTCACTGGGACGACGGCTTGCTCGATGATGGGGCCTGCGTCGAGTTCCTCGGTCACGTAATGGCATGTAGCGCCGATCACCTTTACCCCGCGGGCATGGGCTTGGTGGTATGGCTTGGATCCGGCGAACGCCGGTAGGAAGCTGTGGTGGATGTTGATGATGCGATTCGGCATTGATGCTACGAAATCGGCGGAGAGGATTTGCATGTAGCGTGCGAGCACAACGAGTTCCACGTCGTGCTCTTGGATCAGCGTTCGGATGGCGCGTTCCTGCTCTCGGCGTGTTTCGGCGGATACGGGCAGGACGTGGAACGGGACGTCGAATCGTTCGACGTGCTTGGCTGCGTCGGGGTGATTGCTGATTACGAGCGGAATGTCGCAGTCCAGTTGACCGTCTTCCCATCGCCAAAGAAGCTCCCGGCAGCACTGGTCGCCTTTGCCCACCAGGATGGCCATCCGACGTCGCTCGGCCGTATCGTGAAGCCGCCAAGACATGTCGTGCGACTCTGCGATGGGTCGCCAAAGCTCGATCAAGTCCGGCAGTGGGCCGCTTCCTGAGAGGTCGAAAGCTATCCGGGCAAAAAACCAATCTTCTTGGGAATCGGTGTGCTGATCAAGATCGAGAACGTTGAGATCGTGCGACGCAAGGAAGCCAGTCATGGCCGAGACCAAGCCCTTGGAATCCGGGCATGAGACGAGCAGATGTACGGGATGCGTGGGCATTGCAGCATTCTCTCAGATCGGTCGGCCGGTGATCGACTAGCGACCGCTTCGGGCCGGGTCGCCCAGCACCGTGATCACCGCCGGAACCGTCGATTCGATTTCTATCTTATCGGTAAACGCCGAGACAAGAAACGTCTGATTCGCGGTGGAATCATCATGCAGTACATCCACGACAAAAACACCGGAAGCGTCGTCCGATGCTTGATAGACAAACGTCGCGAGGTAGGCGTCGGCTGACGTCGCAACGCCATCTGAGTAGAGCCCGCTGAGCATCTGACCGGTGACAATGTTGAACGCATCGAAGCTGCCGGCAGCGCCCGCGAAGACGTGGTCCGCACGGTCCTCAATTACGATATCCACCAGCATCAGTTGGCCACTTCGACCCCCCGCACTTGCCGCATGGAGTTGGTAACTCTGCAGGTTCACCGTTGCTTCCGTGCTGAACACGCGTACCTCGACGGTGTCACCGGCCTGGACGGCGCGCCGGCTTGCCACCGACGCCAATACCGCGCTGTCGACAACGAGCGGCTCAAAGTCGAATTCCGGGGAAGGGCCGCACGTGCAGGTGTTCGTCCCGGCGAAGCATGTCAATGCGTGGAGGGCATCGGCGAGATTGCAGAACCCGTCTGGTGCGCAATCGCCCAAGGGGCCACCAACGTCCACGTTAATCGCGTCACACGCATTCGTGTTCGCAAAGCACGTAAGAGCGTGCAACGCGTCGGCGAGATTGCAAAAGCCGTCCGGCACGCAGTCACCGAGCGGCCCGCCCATGTCAGCGAATATCACCGCTTGATTGGCGCAGGTTCCCGCGTCACAGCTACACCATAAGCAAGCGTCATCTCGAACGCTGTTGGAGTCCAAATCGCAGCAGTTCAAAGCTGCGCCGACGCAGCTCGGTGTCACCACGGACTCGCAGATGCAGTCGCCGTCACACTCGCCGCTATCGGGGCCTGTGCCGGCGTCACAGGCTGTACTGATCGGGGCGCATCCGTAGGAACAGCCAGTGAGCACATTGCAACTGTCGACCGTGCAGGTATCGCCATCGTCACAGTCCACCTGTGTGCCCGCACAAGTGCCGTTTGCACAGGTGTCACTCGTCGTACATGCGTCATTGTCGTTGCACGGATCGGTGTTGTTCGTAGTGGTGCACCCAAGCAAGGCATCGCACGCGTGATCCGTACACGGATTGCCGTCCTCGCAGTCAGCTGAAACGTCCAAGTTTACGCACGCTTCGCCTGTGTCATCGCAAGAGTCCTGTGTGCATACATCATTGTCGTCACAGTCAATGGCCGTTCCGGGCCGGCATCCCAATAGAGGGTCACAGGTCTCGGCGCCATCACAGTACAGGCCGTTGTCGCACAGGAAGTCAAGAGGCACTGGGACACATGTGTCCGTCGCCTCATTGCACTGATCACTCGTGCAGGCGACCCCATCGTCACACGGAGCATTCCCAGGAAGGCACGCCGTTCGCCCCACGCACTGTTCCGCGCCATTGCAGAATACGCCGTCTTCGCAGTCAGTGTTGTCGATGCACACTACACACTGGCCATCGACAGGGTCGCACATCTCGCCGGGTGGGCATGTCAGAGGTGTGCTGTCACAGCCGGCAGCTGGGTCGCAACTGTCAATGGTGCAGAGATTTGCGTCGTCGCAAGCAGCTGAGATGTCCGAATGCACGCACATGTCGGCGGACTCGTCGCACGTGTCGCCGGTGCAGGCGTCGGAGTCGTCGCAGTCCACGCTCGTGCTCGCTTGACAATCCAGAGTGGGATGGCATGTTTCAGTGCCGTCGCAGAACTGGCCGTTGTTGCAGGCGGTGTCGTCCGGAGTGTTGACGATCGTATCCGTCGCTTCGTCGCAGGTGTCGATGGTGCACGTGACGCCGTCGTCCGTGTTGGGCGCGGTGCCGTTCTGGCAATCCAAGGTGGGATGGCATGTTTCAGTGCCGTCGCAGAACTGGCCGTTGTTGCAGGCGGTGTCGTCTGGAGTGTTGACGATCGTATCCGTTGCTTCGTCGCAGGAATCAATGGTACAGCCCACTCCGTCGTCAGTATTCGGCGCAGTGCCGTTCTGGCAATCCGAGGTGGGATGGCATGTTTCGGTGCCGTCGCAGAACTGGCCGTTGTT
>JAJDDU010000142.1 GCA_029260155.1 Phycisphaerae bacterium
ATATCCTAGGCCGCTAGACGATGGGGGCCCCTAACGGCTGGGGCGACGGTTATTCCGCCCCAGCGCTCACATAGACAGTAGTAACGAACCCCCCCCGCGTCAACCTCGACGTTGAAACGCCAGCCCATCCCACTAGAATACGGCAGTCTCGAGTGCGGACAGCGGAAATCGAGAGCAGTGGGGCCAAAGCAATGCCGCTCGTCAGGTTTACAGGCAATCTCCAACGGCACGTTGCCTGTCCACCGTGTCGTGTGTCAGGTGACACCGTGCGCCAAGTCCTTGAGGCCGTCTTCGAAAGCAACGACGGTGTCCGCGCGTACGTGCTCGATGACGCCGGCGGGCTGCGAAAACACATGACCATCTTCGTGGACGGCCAAGTCATCCGCGATCGGCCGGGGCTTTCCGACCCCGTCGAGCAGGACGCCAAGGTCGACGTGATGCAAGCGTTATCGGGCGGGTGACATCGAAATCCTCCAAGGAGCTACCTTAATGACGAAGCGAATACTCGTCGCCACGCGCAAGGGCCTGTTCACCGTCACGCGCGCCCAAGGCCACACCGGATGGGAAGTGTCCGACGGCGCGTTCCTTGGCGACAACGTAACAACGGTCCTGTCCGATGTCCGCGACGGCACCACATACGCGGCGCTCCACCACGGTCACTTCGGCGAGAAGCTGCACCGCTCGCGCGACGGCGGCACGACGTGGGAGGAATGCGCCGTGCCCGTCTACCCTCCGAAGCCGGATGGCTACACCGAACCGAACAACCCGATGAGCGGCAAAACGTCACCGTGGAACCTCGAACTCCTGTGGTGCTTGGCTGCCGGGGGCGATGCGGAACCGGGTGTGCTGTGGTGCGGCACGATTCCGGGCGGCCTGTTTCGCTCGCCCGACGGCGGCGACACCTGGGAGATGATGCGTTCGCTCTGGGACGAACCGAGGCGGTCGGAGTGGTTCGGCGGCGGATATGACTACCCCGGCGTCCATTCGATCTGCGTACACCCCGAAGATGCTCGCCGCGTGACCGTCGGCGTCTCCTGCGGCGGCGTATGGGAAACCCGCGACGCGGGAAAGTCCTGGGATCTCCGCGCGACCGGCATGCGCGCAGAGTACATGCCTCCCGAGCGAGCCGACGATCCGCGGATACAAGATCCGCACCTTATCGTGCAGTGCAAGGACTCCCCGCAATGCTTCTGGTCACAACACCACAACGGTGTCTTCCGATCCACCGACGGCGCAGCGTCGTGGCTCGAGATCCCGGATGTCCCACCGTCAGCCTTTGGCTTCGCGGTGGCCGTCCACCCGAGTGACGCTGACACCGCTTGGTTCGTCCCCGCCATCAAGGACGAAAAACGCATACCGGTCGACGGTGCGGTTGTGGTCACCCGCACGCGCGATGGGGGCCGATCATTCGAAGTACTGCGCGAAGGACTTCCCGGTTCCCACGCATACGACATCACATTCCGCCACGCGCTGGACGTCGACGATTCCGGACAATGCCTCGTCTTCGGCAGCACCACGGGTTCGCTCTGGGTCTCCGAGAACCAGGGCGATTCTTGGCAATGCGTCTCGAACCACCTGCCGCCGATCCACTGCACAAGGTTCGCCCCGATTGCCAAGACAGCAGACGTCGGTTAGTGTTCGCCAAACCGCTTGCGCGGTGGCGGATTGGCGTGTGTGCGCCGTGACGGAGACCCCCTGGGCTACGAGGAGTTGAGATATGACGGATGAGCCGACAGGCCTCGAAGAAGAACCAACGTCCGTTGACGACGTCGAGGAGGCATCCGAAGACGAGGAAAAGAGCGAGACAGCCAAGCTAAAAGAGGTGATCGACGTCCAAGTCGAGGACGTCGGAACCTTGCGCAAGAAGCTCACCATCACCGTCCCTCGGGACGCGATCGACGAGCGGCTGGGCGACCAGTTCTCGGAGCTCAAGCGGGATTCCACCGTGCCGGGCTTCCGCAAAGGCCACGCTCCGCTGTCGCTGGTGGAGAAGCGCTACGGCACCGAAGTCGGCGACCAGCTGATTTCGCAGTTGGTAAGCGCAAGCTACCTGGCTGCGGTCGAGAAACTTGACATCAAGCCCCTGGGCGACCCGCTCATATGGGCAAAGGGCACGGACGGCGGCGAGAAGCTCCTGCCGATCGACAAGGCCATTCTGGAAATGGAATTGCCGTCCGACGGTGTGTTGCAATACGCGGCGGAAGTTGAGCTGCGCCCGCAGTTCGAGCTGCCGGAACTGGATGGGATTCCAGTGGATAAGCCCAACGTCGCGATCTCTGACGAGGACGTTGAGGGCGAACTCGAACGGGTGCGCGCTCAACGCGGGCAGTACGTTCCGGTCAACGACGGTGCCATCGAGCTCGACGATCTGATCATCGCCGACGTCACCATGAATATCGACGGCAACGAAGTCGCGAACGACAAGAACGTCGCGATGGCTGCCCGTGGCCAGGTCATTCAGGGCGTCGTCGTCGAGAAACTCGGCGAGTCTGTGCAAGGCAAGTGCGCAGGCGACACCGTCACCTTCGATGCCACCGTCGGCGACGACCATGACAACCTCGACTACCGTGGCAAGACAGCCGCATTCGAATTGTTGATTCAAGACGTCAAACGCATGGACGTTCCGCCGTTGGATCAGGAATTCGTCGAGGCCATGGGATTCGACAGCGTGGACGAGATGCGGACTCAGGCACGTACCGCATTGGAGTCGCGACTCGATTCCGTAATCCAGCAAGGCCTGCGCGGACAGATCGGCAAGTACCTTCTCGAAAAATGCGAGATGGAGCTTCCGTCCGGAGTGTCCCAGCGGCAGACCGATCGGCTGGTCACGCGACGCAAGGTGGCGCTCTATCAGCAGGGCATGGCAGAGCAGGACATCGAAAAGCAGATGGACGACGTGCGAGCCCGGGCCAGCGAGGAATCCACCACCGAGCTCAAACTCTACTTCATCATGGACCGGGTGGCCGACGAGATGGAAATCGACGTCCATGACGACGAGCTCAACGGAGCCATCGCCTCCATCGCCGCCTACCACAACAAGCGATTCGACCGGGTCCGTGACGAGCTATCAAAAAGCGACGGCCTGACATCGCTCTACCTGCAGCTGCGCGACGATAAAATCCTCGATGCGCTGCTGAAGAAGGCAGTGCTCACGGAGGTAGAAGGTCCGAAAAAGAAGGCCGCGAAGAAGCCTGCGAAGAAATCGGCCAAGAAAACCGCCGGCAAGTCCGCAAAAAAGACATCAGAGACGAAGGAAAAGGGCTAGACAGCCGATGTAATGGTGGACCGGGCGGTGGGCCGCCTGGATTCGTGAGCGCTGCGGCGCGGACGCACCGGGCTTGCCGGCCGCGTATGAGGGATGACCACATGGACCAGTTTTACAGCACCTTCAGGCCGACAAATCAGCAATACGGGGGCATCGCACGCACGCGCGAGATGACCATCGACCAGCTCCTGCTGGAGAATCGAATCATCTTCCTCGGCGAGCCGATCGTACCCATGGTGGCCAAGAAGGTGATCCAGGAACTCTTGTACCTCCAATCCAACAAGCGCGACGAGGAAGTCAGCTTGTACATCAACTCGCCGGGCGGCTACGTCGACCAAACGCTGGCGATTTACGATACCATGCAGTCCATGGGCAGTCCCATCGCAACATACTGCATCGGACAGGCTGCCAGCGGTGGTGCAATCCTGCTCATGGCAGGGACCAAGGGACGCCGATTCATTCTGCCCAACGCCAAGGTCATGCTCCACCAGCCATCCGGCGGTGTCGGCGGGCAGGCGGAGGACATTCGTATCCAGGCAGAAGAGATCATCAGGGACAAGCGGCGACTCAACGAGATCATCGCCCATCACTCCGGCCGCAGTGTCGAGAAAATCAAGGAGGAGATCGAACGCGACCGGTTCCTCTGCGCAGAAGAGGCAGTCGAGTACGGGGTCGTCGACGAAGTCCTTAAGCCCGTGCCGCCTCAGCAAAAAGACAGTAAAGACAAGACCGACAAGAAGAAATGATCGTTCCACGCGGTTGAACCACGCTGGTTCCGGAGATGACGAAAAGACATGGCGACGCGATTTCAGAATATCCCGTTTGTTGTCGAGACCACCGGGCGTGGTGAGCGAGCGTATGACATCTACTCGCGCCTGCTCAAAGACCGGATCGTCTTTCTCGGCGGACCAGTCGACGATGATTCAGCCAACGTCGTCGTCGCACAATTGCTGTTCCTCTCGAACGAGGACGCCAACGCGGACATCTCGTTCTACATCAATTCGCCCGGAGGCTCGGTTTCCGCCGGGCTGGCGATCTACGACACAATGCAGTTCGTCCGTTGCGACGTAGCCACCTATTGCATCGGCATGGCCGCCAGCATGGGCGCCATTCTGCTCTGCGGCGGAGCCAAGGGGAAACGGTACATCCTGCCGAATTCTCGCGCCCTGCTGCACCAGCCGCTCATCGGCGGAGCCATGCACGGGGCAGCCACGGACCTGGAGATCGAGGCAGAGGAGATCCTGCGCCTGCGGACCCGCCTCTACGAAATCGTCAATGCCCGCTCCGGCAAGGACATGAAGACCATCGAAAAGGACTGCGATCGGAACAAGTGGCTCGACGCCAAGGAGTCCGTCGAGTACGGGCTGGTCGACAGCATCCTGGAGCGACTGCCCGAGTCCAAAAAGAAGTAGTCGCTCAATCAGGTGTCAACCGAGTGCCCATCGTCCGAAATGCTCGCAGCCCATCGACGCGGATCGGTGGGTTTTTTTTTGGGTCGCGGTCAGCGGCTGCGATGATACCATGAGATCTGTGGGCGGGCGTAGCCGGGCACAGTGCCTCTCTCGCCAGCCGCCCTCGAATCTGCGACGCTAATGCGATCCATGGCACGTAAACCGTCTGACAGGCCTCTCACCGATCTGAACGCGTTGCTCGACGTTGCGAGGGAACTCGGAGCGACAACCCAATTGCTGCCGCTGCTCCAGAAAACCGAGCGCGCCGTCCTGCAAGTTCTGGACTGCGAACGCGCCACCGTGTTCCTGTACGACCAGAGCGCCGACGAACTCTACAGCCTCGTCGCCACGGGCGAGGAGACCATCCGCTTCTCCGCCCAGCGCGGAATCGCCGGAGAGGCCTTTCAATCTCAATCGATGGTCAACGTCTGCGATGCCTACGCCGACGCACGTTTCAACCCCGAAATAGACAAGCTGACGAAGTTCCGCACACGCAATTTGCTGACGTTCCCGATGGCCGGTCACAACGGTGACATCGTCGGCGTGCTGCAAGCGCTCAACAAACGTGACCGCGCCTTCGACGAGCAGGACATCACCCGCGCCGACGCACTTGGAAAGCTCGCCGGCGTCGGCATCCAACGGCAGATGCTCCTCGACGAATACGCCGAAAAGAAGCAACTCGAACGCGATCTGTCCCTTGCCCGAGAGATCCAGCAACGCCTGCTCCCCAAATCCGATCCGCAGATCGAGGGCTACGACATCGCCGGTTGGAACGAGCCCGCCGATCAGACCGGCGGCGATTGCTACGATTATGTGCCCCTACACGACGGGCGACTCGGGCTCTTGATGGCCGACGTCACCGGTCACGGCGTTGGCCCTGCCCTTATCGCAAGCGAATGCAGAGCCCTCGTGAGGGCATTGGCTGCAACGTCGAGCGACCCCGCCTCAATCCTCGCAAAAGCCAACGAACTCATCCACCCGGACCTCGACGGCGGCCGGTTCGCTACCACGTTCCTCGGGGCCTTGGACGCATCGCAACATGTCGTGGAGTACCTCAGCGCCGGACACGGACCGATCCTACACTACCATGACAGCCGCGGAACATGTTCCGAGTTGCCCGCCACGACGTATCCGATGGGCATCGTATCCGACCTCGACTGCGAGGCCTCCGATCCGATCCGGCTTGATGTGGGCGACATGTTGATTCTCATCACCGACGGCTTCTTCGAATGGGCGAAGCCCGACGGCGAATTGTTCGGAACGCACCGCCTCACCGCGGTCATCCACCAACATCGCGACCGCCCAGCCCGCGAGATCATCGAAGCCATGCGCGCCGCCGTCGTCGCCTTCGGAGCCGGCACCCCCCAAGCCGACGACCTCACCGCCGTCATCGTCAAACGTCTCTGACGCACCCGCGATCGCGCGCAGTCGTTCCACTCGCCGCCGCGCCGTAGGGCGGGTTCCACCCGCCGATTCGAACTGCAAGGACTTGCGTTTGACGGGCGGCGCGGTGGTCCGGGCGGTTTGGCGATGATATACTTGTCTGGAGGGCGTCCGAGGGGGCGTCACGGATTTCGGGCCCTTTCTATAGTGGTGATGGCATGCGTGTGCTTGTTAGAGACGGCGACGACCTCATACGATCCGAAGTGTTCGGATCGAAGCGGATCGCCATCGGGTCCGACGAGGACTGCGACATCCATCTGCCCGACCGCCGCGTGTTGGCCCGCCAAGCTGCGCTGGTTCCAGACCAAGACGGCACTTGGGCCGTCGAAAACGCCGCCGAGAGCCACACCACACTCTTGAACGGCCGGCCCGTCATCGAACGCGCAACGATCAAGCATGGCGATGAGGTGTCGATACTCAACTTCACCATCAGCGTGTACCGGGCAACCGGGGAAGATTTGGTCGAGAAGGAAGCAGCCGCAACAGCAGTCACACAAGAGGCTGCGTTGCTACGGGCCCACCCCCTCGCAGCGGGCGCCTTGGTCAAGCACAGTGACGACACTCTGACACTTTCAGGAAAACAGTGTCGCGCCCTGTCACTGTTCGCAGCCGATCTGTCCGAATGTACGGATATTCCGAAGCTGATCGACTTGGCCTTGGAGTCTTCCCTGGAGACATTCAGCGCCAGGCTCGCGTTCATCGGCGTTCGCCGAAACAACTACGGACGCTTTGAATTCGTTCAGGGGCGGAACATCGAGGGCAGGATCGCAGGGGAACCGCCGGACTTTGACAACTATCGCTATCGCTGCCTGGAAGCAGGGCAGTTCATCTGCATTCCGGACTCGCAAGAGCGCGACATCGGCTCAGTCCTGGCAGTGCCGTTGTCGTGCGAGCGCGGCGAACTGGGACTTCTGTATGTCGATCGAAAGCCCGACGCCGACCCATTAAGTCCCCTCGACCTGGATCGGCTCGTCGTCCTGGCGACGCTGATGGCCGGCCAACTTGAGCGCATCGTACAGGGTCAACTTCGAATTCAGGAATCCGTCCAAGCCGGGCAACTGACGTTCGTGCGGGAGATCCAGACGCGTATGGACCCGACAACCGTTCCTCAATGGAGCGGGCTCCAACTGGCAGTCTACTGCAAGCCAGGTCTCGACCGCGGTGGGGATGTCTACGACGTCATGCGCCTGCCCAACGGCCTCGCCGCGATCCTGGTGGCCAACCTGTCCGGTGAGCCCACGCGCTGTGCGTTGGCCATGGCCGAAGCACGGGCAGCGTTTCGCGTCGCAGGATTGCACGCCGATCCACCGCATATCTTCCTTCGCTCTTTCAACTGGATGCTCCACGAGGATCGAGCCCCGTGCGAAATGCAGGCCGTAATGACGGCAATGAACCCCAAAACCGGGGCCATTGAATACAGTACGGCTGGAAACGTCGGCGCGCTGCTCGTTGACAGTCGTGGCGATTGCCAGAAGCTCGTCGAAAATGACAGCCCCGCCGTCGGTACGGTTCGTGGCCACGCCTACGGTCCCAAAACCGCGCGGGTGGGCGTCGGTGAGACGCTGGCGCTCTTTACGGCCGGTTGCTTCGCCGTTTGCGACAGCGAGGGATCGTCTCTCGGCGCCCGACGGTTCGTGGAGAGCATCGCAGACGGGTTCGGCCAGAGCGCGACCGTCGCACTCGATGAACTCTTACAGGACCACTCGGGTTTCTTCAAGGACGGCCGTCAGCCCGACGATATCACGATACTCCTGTTCCACCGCGTTGACGCACCTGCTTGATTGACAAGAGGTTACGGAACAGTTACGCCTGTTTTCTTGTTCGCACCCTCGGGATGCGTTACACTGATGTGCGGTTAGTCCGGGCTGTATAGATGAACGGATTCATGGGACGATTCAAAACATTCGCGTGGGCTTGTATGTTCGCACCGCTGACGGGCGTCCTGGCAGGATGCGACGTCGGTGGCGGCGGGCTCCTCGGCGGATCGCCCGTCGATGCCGCCGTCGAGGGTGATTCGGAGCTGCGTGCCAAGATTCAGGAGTGCGACGCACCCGGCGACGCCGAGCGAATCGCGGACCAACTTCTCCGCCTGCTGAACATCGAGCGATTCGATATCGGCGGCGTCGAACTCGATCCTGAGCTGAGCGATATCGCCGCACGCTACGCGTGTACCATGATCGATGAGGGCTTCTTCGGCCACGTCAACCCGCAGAGCGGGGTCGGTCTTGTCGAACGCGTCAACGCTGCCGGGTACGAGTACTATGCGGTCGGCGAGAATCTGGCCGCCGGAATCTCGCACGCTCCCGAGATCATCGACGCGTGGCTGGACAGCGTAGCGCACCGCGAGGTGATGATGGATCCGTCGTTTTCGATCGCGGGGATCGCCGTGCGCAGCGGTGGTGAGTACGGTGTGTATTGCGTTCTGCTCATGGCCGAGCCGGCCGAGTAGCGATTCCGTCAGCCGATCGGCATCGTCCGCCAATGTCAACCAACACAACAGACGATCATCCGCTCCTGGGCTCCGGGCAGAGACGCGGCATTCGTGTAGTCGTCACCGGGCAGGTCGGCCTGAACAAGAAGGCGTTTCTAGAACGCGTCGCTGATGTGGCCCGCGAGAACGATCACGAGATCGACTTGATCCATGTCGGTGACCGCATGTACGCAGACGCGCCGGACGTCGCGCCCGGACGGATCCTCGACCTTCCAAAACGGCGACTCGAGCAACTGCGTCGTAGCGTCTTCAAGGACATCATCGCCCGTGCGTGTCTTGGCGGGAATCTGATCGTCAACACTCACGCCACGTTTCGCTGGAAGCATGGCCTGTTCCACGCTTACGACCACGCCGACATGGTCAAACTCGACGCGGACTTGTACATCACGCTCATCGACAACGTCGACGTCATTCACGAACGGCTCACACGCGATCACGACGTTCGCCACTCGCTCAAGGACATTCTCGTTTGGCGAGAAGAAGAAACCGTCGTCACGCAGGCGATGGCCGAGGCGGTCAGAGGTTTCGGACACTGTTACCTCGTCACGCGAGGCGACGCGACGGTGACGGCCGAGACGGTTTATCGCCTCATGTTTGAGCCCTCTCGCAAGCGACTGTATCCATCCTTCCCCATGACGCACGTGACCGAGATGCCGTCGGTCCTCGCCGAGATCAGCCACTTCCGCAAACGACTGAGCGAACACTTCATCACCTTTGATCCCGGCGACTTGGACGAGAAGGACTTGCTGTTCCAGGCCGGAGCAGCCACCCAACGCGGCGAACAGTTCATAAACGTCAAGGCAAACGGACGTGAATTCGCGCTTCAAGTGGCCGACATCACGCGCGTGGCGCACGACATCGACGGCCAGATTTACGCCCGCGATTTCATGCTCATCGACCAGTCGGACATGATCGTCAGCTACATTCCCGAGCTGCCCGGAGGCAAGCCGGGGTTGTCGTCCGGCGTCGAACGCGAATTGCAGCACGCCTACGAAGCCACCAAGGAGGTGTATGTTATTTGGACACCCAAGACAGAACCTTCACCGTTCATCACAGCCACCGCGACGCAGATCTTCGACAGCATCGACAGCCTGTTCGCGTTCTTCCAAGCTCGGGGCGACATCGACGATTATCAGCCTGATCTGTTTGGCGGACCTTCACGTACGCGTGCAGCAGGCCACTGAGAAACCGCTTCCCGCGTCCTTGAAACGCTGCCTCACCGGCGCCGCATTCGGAGCCAGGTGTGCTGGACCCGAGCCCGGCGTATCGCTCGACTCGGCCAGCCATGCGAGGGGCAGCGCCACGAACCGAGTGGTTGAGGCCGCAAAATCGGTATTTCCAGTAAACCCGCGACAAATCCGTCCCCCCGTCACACCACACGGTTGCAAGACCCCCCCTGACGTTGGTACACTTGAATCCTTGGAGTAAGCGTCGCGGCGGCGTAACAACGCCGGCGCAAGGGGATAAAGCGATCATTACGACAGCCACATTCCTGGGCCACAGAGGGGTTGCGCAGCCCAGCCGATCGGCTGGAAATAGCGCGGGCGCCATCTTGCGCGGCTTTTTCAGGGCGAGGGGGCAGGCGTACGCTGGCGCAAACGAGGATTCGGCTTGCGGCCGCGCGCGTCCTGAGGAAGTGTGGATGTCGCGATTGAATGAGCAACGGCGAAATCCCCGAAGAACGGCACTCCCGTGTTGTAACTGCTGAAGGGTCTTTAAGGAGCGGAAGATGGGACTCAGTATGCGAATGTCTCTTGGTGCGATCACCTTGTTGGTGGTTTTTTGCGTCGCTTCGGCGAATGCCCAGCAAAAAATTTACTGGATCGACCAGGGTGATTTCACGATCAATCGTGCCGACGCAGATGGAACCGGCGTCACGACATTGGTTACCGGGCAATCTGCTGCGGTGGGGCTGGCCCTCGACCTGACCGGCGGAAAGATGTACTGGACCAACACCAACGCAGGGTCGATCAGGCGCGCGGATCTTACCGGCGCGCTGGTCGAGGATTTGCTTTCAGGATTGCTCCAACCGGCCGCCGTCGCGGTCGATGTGGTCGGTGGCAAGATCTACTGGTCCGCGTTCGCGCGGATTCAGCGCGCCAATCTCGCCGACGGAAGCAACATCGAAGATCTCTTTACGATCGCCGACGGACTGTTCGGCCCTCAGGGGATTGCGGTAGACAGCGCAGCGGGACAAGTCTATTGGGTCGATGTAGCCACCCAAAAGGTGCAACGCGGCAATACGGACGGGACGGGGGCACCGGAGGACTTGGTCACTGTCGGTCTGACCCTGCCGGTCGGCATAGCCTTGGACGTTGCGGACAACAGGATGTATTGGGTCGACCAGGGGGGGCAGTTCATAAAACGTGCCCGCCTTGACGGATCGGAAATCGAGACGATCGTCAGCGCCGCGATCATTCAGCCGGTGAGCATCGCCCTGGACCTGAAGTCGGTTGTCAAGAAGGTCTACTGGGCCGAGACGGGCGCACTCAAGCAGATTGAGCGTGCCAACCTTGACGGCACTGGAAGAGAACTCGTTATCACCTCCGGACTGGGGATTCCGCAAGGGATCGCCGTCGACGCGGGTTGCGGCAATGGTATCCACACGCCGGGAGAAGAAGAGTGTGACGACGGAAATGTCATCGACGGTGACGGCTGCGATAGCAACTGCACGATCACGGCATGCGGCAACGGCATCGCGACGCCGGGCGAGGCGTGCGACGACGGGAACGCCGTCGAAGGTGACGGATGCGATACGAACTGTTCCGTATCCGCCTGCGGAAACGGCATCCTTGCTCCCGCGGAATTCTGCGACGACGGAAACACCGTAAACGTCGACGGATGCAGCAGCGCATGCCTGTTTGAGCCCTTTGTTTTCGTGGATGCCGCCGCCACGGGTCCGACGTTTGACGGATCGAACTGGTGCGGTGCCTTCAACAATCTACAGGACGCCTTGGCTGTCGCGACCGCAGGTGACTCGGTCTTGATCGCCAACGGGGTCTACAGGCCGGACCAGGGTCTCCTTGAGACCCTCGGCGATCGATCATCCACGTTCCAACTCGCGACCGGCGTGACCGTGCAAGGTGGTTATGCAGGCTGCGGATTTAGCGGACCCCACGTACCCGACGCAGCCAATCTCGTCATTCTCAGCGCCGATCTAAACGGTGATGACAGCACGGGCGGCGACAACAGCGAAAATGCCTACCACGTGGTGACCGGAAGCGGCACCGACGCGACTGCATACCTGCGCGGCGTCACGATAACCGGCGGCAACGCCGACGGCGTTGCGCTCGATAACGCCGGCGGAGGCATTCACAATGACGGCGGCAGCCCGAGGATTGTACGTTGTGCGATCGTGGGCAATGCGGCAGGCCGAGGCGGCGGCGTTTTCAATGGCAACGGTAGCAACCCGACGTTCGTCAACACGACAATCGACGACAACATCGCGGACGGCGCCGGCGGCGCCGGGATGCGCAACGAGAACAGCGGGCCGCTGCTGATCAACTGCACGCTCACCGGTAACAACACCATCGCTGCGGGGAGTGGCGGCGCGATGTTCAACAGTGCCAGCACCGCCTCGCTGATTCACTGTACGCTCGCCGAAAACTCGTCCGCCGCAACGATCGGCGGAGGCATCGTCGCCAATCTTAGCGACGCGACCACGCTGGAAAGCTGCGTCGCTTGGGGCAACGGTACACTGCAGCTTCTCGGAGTGCTGCCGACCGGCATCATCAACTACAGCTGCATTGAGGGCGGTGCCGGCGGCGTCGGGAATATTGCATCCGATCCGCTGTTCGCAAATGCCCCCGGTGGCGACTTCACTTTGCAGGCGACATCACCTTGCCTCGATCGCGCCGACAACACGCTCGTGCCCGCCGATCTGGCGGATCTCGACAGTGACGGTAACACCGCCGAACGCACGCCGATCGATCTGAATGAAAGCTCACGGTTCATCGACGCGCTCGGAGCGCCCGACCTGGGCGTGCCCGATCCGCCCGATTACGTGCGGATCACGGACATGGGCGCGTACGAACTGCAAATGTGCGACACCGTGGAAGACTGTTGCGACCTCGTCCCCGACGGAATTCGCGACGACGCCTGCCTGTGGTGTACGTGCAACGGCAACTGCGAATCAACTCCGTTGACTCTGTCTGCCGACATGGGCGGTCCGATCGGCGAATGCACGCCCGACGGATTCTGCAACCTCGCCGATGCGCTCCACGCTCTGACCTGCTTTAGCAATACGAGCTCCTGCGACTCACTCAATGTCGACGCCGGCGGGCCATTGGGTGATTGCGCTCCGGACGGGTTCTGCAACCTCGCGGACGCACTTCACGCATTGACGTGCTTCGCGGGCACCAATCCGTGTACGTGCGGTCCGTCGCCGCAAGCGCCCTTCCAGCCGTTTTTTGCGGGCGAAGCGGAGTTGGTTGCCGTGCCTGATCGGCGCGCCGTACGCCCCGGTGACGATGTCCAGGTTCGGATCTTCATTGCGGGCGACTTGGACGACCTTCAGAGCTATCAATTGCACCTGGGCGTCAGCGGTGGCCGGCGCGGCTATTTGAGTCTTGTCGGAATCACCGTCGAACCGCGCGACGACTTCGTGTTCGCCAAGTCAGCCGACGACACCTTTGAAGCGGTCAACGTCGACAAAGCTCAAATGCTCGGCGGCCTCTTCACCCGCGGCGTTCCGGCGAAGGGCCAAGGGTATCTGGCGACCTACACATACAGGGTCTCTCCGGACGCCGCCGGCGTGTTCGTTGTTGACGTCTTGTACGATGATGCCAATCAGGATCAGACGTTTGTGGTCTCGGATTTCGTGAACGGGATCGAAATCTCAACCACTACGCCGGCGGTAATCACGGTCCAAAACAAGCGTGTGGCGACCGTTCGCTGACGAATCACCATTCCAACTGCATTCACGGGCCGCCTTTGGATCCAAAGGCGGCCCGTGCTCATTTATCGCCCGTGCATTTTTTCTGGAAATCAGTTTGACCCACGGCGAGTTGTATTGGACATAGTAGGTGTCCGTTGCGTGCGACGCACCGACGGGCCGGGCAAAGCGACCTTATTCCTCCTTCCTCCTCCTAAGGAGTTCGCCGGAGCAGGCGTGTCGGAACCCTGCTTCGGCGAATTTCTTTTTACGCTCCGCGCGCGAACATCCACCGCTCCCTGTCGAGACCGAACAGAACGCGTGGAAGTCAATACGTCCGCGTGGCACGCTGCGTCGCAACGAGACGACCGTGTGTCAGCCTCGTAACGCGCGGGATGCGTCCGCGACGTCATCTACGATCTCGAACCAATTATCCAGTCTTGTGAGGTCGAACACTTGCTTGACGAATGGTGAAGGCGCTACCAAGACCACGTGTGCGCCGCACAAGCGGGCGCGCGTCACGACGCTGATCAATTCGCTCAGCCCGGCGGAGTTGATCTGTTGCAACCCCGACAAATCGATGGCCAGTCGCGCTCCGGCGGATGCAACCAGCGGCTGCAGGTCGTCGGCCATGGCCTGAGCGTCTGATCCTGAAAACTCGCCCGCGAGGGCGGCCAATTCGAACCCTACGTTGGGGCTGATCGTGATTTGCATCTACTTTTCCAAGTTGCCCGTCGTTCGGCGTCGAAGCGCCTTGCGAACGAGAATGTAATTGGACGATTCAAAGAGCGTCACTTCTCCCGAGAGCAAGAAAACCGGCGTCGTCGCCGACGTTTTTGTTTCCATGACGATGCGTTCGAGTTGCTGGTTGGGAAGTATTCGCAGCGGGCGCTTCGGCGCCGCAGCCCCGTCGCCCTCGAACACGAACGTCCACCAGGTCCCGTCGCGATGCAACCGCCCAGGGATCCCGTTCACGTATTCGCCTTCACGAATCAGGGGCGCTCCGGCTCCGTCGCGCTTCGAGCGGGCCGTGCCTGGGGTGTCTCGCCACTGCTTGGATCTTGCCGGCGAATTCACCGGGCGGTCGCGCTCGAACGCGGAAATGACATCCTCCGCTGTGGGCTGGGAACGAACACGACCGTCGTCAGGCTCTTCGCCAATATCGCCTGCGACTTCGTGCGGCTTCGACTCGGGTGGCGGTGCATCCTGGGCGGGCGACTTCATCGCCCACACGACGACCAGCGCCACCGTGGCTATGACTACGACTTGATGTTGTGATCGCATGGCCAATAGACCTCCCGGCAATGACGCGTCCACGTTCGTCCCCCGCATTTCGCCTGCGGGCGAAGATGGTGCACCTGGACGTCTGCCACGGCTATTATCGGCCAGAGCGGGCAACGACGCCAGCGGACAGTCGACGGGAGCTCAAGGTCCTGTCTTTCACGCGGCGGGCACGGCTCAATTGTGCTTGCTTTCGGCGTCGCACGCAGCTATTCCGGTTGCGGCGGGCGTACTGCGGCCGTGTTCTCACCCTCCCCTTCACGGCTGAAGTCGACTTGATATGGTGGCGTCGAATCTTCGTGAAACACGATGAGAATACCAAGGGCCGTATTCGATTGGACAAGCCTGTCGACAACGAAGCGCGTAGCCAGGATCCGGATGATGATCGTACCGGCCGACAGAGAGTGTCTGGTACCGCAAACACCCCACACTCGCGCGATCGCCTACGGCCCGCCGGTGAAGAGACTTTGAAAGTGTCCGAAGTCGGCGAAGTCGACGTCGCCGTCCGCGTCCTGGTCGGCGGTGGCGAACGCGAGCGGGTCGCAGCCGGGGTTGGAGATTCCAGGGCCGGCCGCGCACTGCGTGAATAGTTCGTAGTCATTGAGGTTGACCGTGCCGTCGTCGTTGAGATCGCCCGGCGCTGGTGCGTTGGCGTAGAAGACCTTGACGCACGGCTCGCCGGAGTTGCCCACGATCAGGTCAGGCCAGTTGTCGCCGTTGATGTCGCCGAAGGCGATGGCTGTGCCGACGCTGGACGAGTCGTATGTCCACGTGGGAATTGTGTCGAGCACGCCGTCGCGATTCAAATAGATGTGTACCCTGCCGTCGCTGAAGTGGGTCTCGGCGAGATCCTGGTCCCCGTCCCGGTCGACGTCTTCGAAGGTGATGTCGGCGTGGCCGAAGAACGGGGCGCCGGAGGACCAAGTGTGCGACAGGACGCCGTCGTTGTTGCTGTACAGCAGCGTAGGGTCGTGACCGAGGGCGAGGTCGGGACGACCGTTGCCGTCGACGTCAGCCCACGCGACGCCTTTGTCGGTATCAGTGTCGCCGGTGGTCCAAATCGGGGTGGTTTGCAGCGAACCGGCCGCGTTCTTGTAGATGCCGCTCTGAAAATTGGCCCACTTCGAGACGGCAAGATCCTCCCAGCCGTCGCCGTCGAGGTCACCGAATGCCAGGAATCCCTGGATGGAGATCTCAGCGGACTGCCAGGACGGGAAGGTGGGCAAGGTGCCGTCGTCGTTGATGAACGCGTAAATCGGGCGGAAGGGGTCGTTCGGGGAGTTTCCCTGGTTGGCGGTGAATACGTCGACGTCGCCATCGTGGTCGAAGTCGAAGAGGACCGCGTGGTTGTTCCAGGCGAGACCGGGCTCGCTGCTGTGCCAAGTCGGCGTGGTGGCAGGGCCGGTCGGAGTGCCCCAGTAGATTACGGAGCGTGACATGGCAAACCCGCCGTTGGCGGCGAACACGTCGGGGTAGGTATCGCCGTTGATGTCGGCCACCTTGATGTCACCGGTTGACACCTCGTCGGTCGAAACCCAGGAGGCATTGCTTTCAAGCTGATTGCCCGTGTTGTAGTAGATGAGATTCTCCCAGTCTTCGTAGGGTGGAAAGCTCTGCGAGGTGTAGCAACCGACGACTACGTCGGCCCACCCGTCGCCGTTCATGTCTGCGACCGCCAGTCCGCCGACCTGTCGTCGGACGGTGTTTTGCCAATCCGGCGTCAGCCCGTAGCGCACGCCACTGCCTTGCAGCGTGACGCTGTTGTCGGTCGCGGATCGGGATTCCGCGATGACGATGATCTCGCGGCTGTCGTCGGAGATTTCGACGGGCTCGCGATCATCCGCGCGGACGGTCGCAATGCACGCAAGGGTCATCGCCACGATAGTGGATCCGGTGTTCTTCATAGGTACGCCATCATGGTCACTGTTTCCGATTGACTCAGCCCAGTTCACCATCGTAGCGTATCGCCGCCGGCCGACCAAACGGAAACGCTGAAACGCGGGCGAATCCCGACGGGGGTGGCGTTCTCTCCGGTCGGCGCCCAACCCACGGGCACGCACGCACCCAGAAGCCCGCCCCCGTCATTCCGAGCTGCGGCAGCACACTTGCACCTCGATCCTCTGTTGGACGGCGGTGAGCGTCACTGACGATACCTGCTCGGCCAGGAGAATCGAATCCAGAAGTCAGGAGAGCGACGCATGCGTCAACGGCGCTGCCGCCGGCGATCATGGCTATCGGCCGCGCCACGCTGCAAGCCGGCAAGGTCAAGAGCATCTCCCCGAGGGACCGGTTCATGGGGATCGATGCTGATGATTAGCAGCAGAACCAGCGTCGCGGATTTCTTCGTGAAACGCATCATCGCTGGTGCCGCTCGAAACCTGCCTTGAGGCAGCGCGTTCACGGCCCGGCGACGACCGTGAGGCTGAGGCGATCGGCAAGGTACGCGACGTCGAACTGGAGCCCACCGCCGAGGTCGAGACCGGTCACGGTTGCGAACGAGCCCGTGTGCGACGCCCAGGTCATGACGTCAAGCGTCTCGCCGAGGATCGGTATGTAGGACGGGTCCACGACGAGGCTGAGCGTTCCATCAAGGCTGGGCGTGCAGCCCATCGATGCTACGCCGTACTGGCCCGGTGCGGCACCGGCGACGTGGATTTGGAGGACACTCGTGGCCGCGAAGTTCAGCGGAGCGCAGAGTGTGCTCACGATCGCGCCCGCCGAAATGCTGATTGTGTCCGCGTTCGTAATAGGCCGTCCAGCGGGCATATGGATGGTGCCCTGGTCGGATTCGATCAGGCCATTATTGGTAAAAAGAGGCTGCCACGAAAACGCCGCGGTCCAGAAGCTGAGCGTTCCGCCGCCGGTGTGTCGCAGTGTGCCGTCATTAGTGAACTCCGGGTATGGTGGAATGGCGTTCCCTATGGTCCCGAACGTGCGCGTACCTACGAGTGTTATCACACCGGTTGGCATGTTGTGAAGTCGCCCGGCACCATGGAGTTGGAAGGCACCACCGTTCCCCTGGCTGTCGAACGTGATCGCTCCGTAGTTGTGCATCGCACCGAAAAGGAACTGGCTGGACGCGGTTGTAATCGAGACCGTGGCGGTGGGGTCAACGATGAGCGTTAGCGGGGCGAGCACGTCGCCAAACGTCCAGTCAAGGTGACCCGTGAGCGTCAGCGTTCCAGAGCCCCCAACGCGCGATTGATTGTTGAGCGACAGTGTTCCGGCAACGTCAGCCGTTCCGTTGATGGCGAGCGACGGGAAGGCTGTCGGCCATGGAAAGGGGCCAACGACTAGATCGCCGTTGAATTGAGCATGTCCGGTGATGGTGAGAGGGTAGTTCGAGATCTCCATTCTTTCCTCGCTGCGCAGCTCCTGAACTGCGGCGGGTACGGCTTGGTTGCGGATGATCGTCGGGTTAGAGCCGGGCACGTCGATGAGGACAACATCAGTTGCCACTGGCAGCGTGTCGGTGCTCCAGTTGAGGGGGTCGTGCCAAAGCGTGCCGTCACCGCCGCCGTCCCAAAAGATGGTTGTGCCGTCGGACACCGTGATGGTCAAAGTGAAGTCGTCACCGCCGGTTCCATCGCCGTCGTCGTCGAGCGCGTTTCCGGCGGAGTCTGTGACGATGGCGGCGCGAACGGTGAGTCGCAGGTCTGTGTTGGGCAGCGTCTGATCCGGCGCGACGGCGACTACGCGGTTGTTCTGCAGGAGGCTGACCGACGCGGGGAACGTCACGTCGTCCGCGGTGTCGAACAGCGTGTCGGGTCCGGTGCCTATGAGTTGCACGCTCGACGCGTTGACCGTTGCAGCGTCTACCGGCTCGGAGAATGAGGCTGTTAACGCGTAAATGTCGAAGAATTCGGGCGGGTATGTCTCGTTGGCAAGGGGTGTGGAGGCCGTGACTGTCGGCGGGAAGATGTCCTGGACAACCTCCAGCGTTTGCGCGACCGTGGTCGTACCGTTGCCGCCGGTGTCGGTCGCGCGCAGCGCCACGTTGAACATGTTGCTCGGTCCGATGCCCGCGGCGCCGTAGTTGGGGACCGTGAGGAAGAACTGGAATGGAAAACCGCCATCGGTCTGTACGACCTCGCCGTCGACGAGCAATTCCACGTTGCGGACTTGGACATCGTCGGTGACGGTGGCTTGCACGAGAATCACCGAGCCTTCCTCGTGCTGAACCTGATTGGGCGCAACGTTGAGCGAGACGTCGGGGCGGATTCCGAGGGCGTCGTAGGCGAGGTAGTTGACGACCTGAAGCCCCGAGTTGCCGTTGGCTACATACCCGAGACCGTTGTAGATCGTGACAGCTTGGGCGGTGCCGGGTGTGGGATAGGTTGTGACAAAGACATCGGTAAAGAGCGGGTCGCCGACGTCGTAGATTGAGACATCGTCACTGGCACTGCCATCGAAAGTTGGTCCGACTGCCGCAAGTCCGATGCCGGACCCGTTGGGAACGACGTGTTTCCAGGCAGCTTGTGCCGTGACTGTCGGCGTGGTGAGTAACGGATTTGCGGGGTCGGCTACTTCGTATGTATCGTACGCAAGCCGGTGCGCCATATAAGCTACGCCGCTGCCGACCGCGAGGCGCATGCGTCCGGTCGTGGCCGTGGGGATACCGCCAACCGTCGCACTGCCAGTCACCTGGAGCGGGAAGTCCAATGTCCAGACAGTGTGCAGTGTTCCCGGAGTCAGCACGTAGAGCCACTCCCCATCAACAACAAGGTCGTGCCCGGCGACACCGAGGTCCAACTGATCGATGATCAAGCCGCTATCAAGTGCGAGTTGGGAGATGATCCCGGTGTTCGTACCGACAAACACCGTGCCGCCCGCGAACGCCACCGTGACGGTGTTACCACCGAGCGCCGTCGTGTCGAGTTGATGGACGATGGCTGCGGCAGGCGGGTCCGTAATGTCGACAACAGGCAGTCCACCGGTGCTGTCAGCGACGGTCACGAGGTTGCCGGAGCAGGTCACGGCGAGCGCTTCCCCGGGCGTGTCAACCCGCGCGACGACGGCGGGGTCCATGCCGTTGAAAACGTTGAAGACGGAGATGCCGGACGATCCGTCCGCGACAACGACGGAGTCGTTGGACACGCAGACGTCCTGGGCGGAACCCGGCGTGTCGGCCGATGCTATGATGCCGGTCTGAACTATGAGATCATCGAGAGGGTCGGTCCCCTGTTGGAGTTCAGCGCCATCGAGAATGCCGCCGCCGTCGGAATCGGGATTCGCGGGGTCCGTACCGATCACGTATTCGGCCAGATTGTACAGGCCGTCTCCGTCCGTGTCGGTGTCCTCATCTTCCAGGGAGAAGACCTGTGCGGCGGGAACCGTGGTCATCTGTCCGGTTGACCGGGTGCGCGCGTTGCTCCAACCGAAGTGCCCGGCACTGGCGTTGACAAAGGCAACGCGCAGATTCGTCCTGGGCGGGGAATCGTGCCCGAACCGGAAAGCCGCCATCGGGGCTGATCGTCGCCACGCCGTTCCCTTGCGACATCTGCAAGCTGATGGGCGTCATCCTGCCTCGCACGATCGTGCCATTGTCGATGTCGAGTACGGCATAGTACGTGTCATCAAGATCGACTTCGACTCCAGTATCAAACCGTGCGGACGCGCGAGCTTTGAAGCTCACTATTGCTTGATAGAAGTCGATCTCCGTCAAACCGACACTCTGAAGTGCATCGATTGCGGCAATGAGCCTATCCAGTGCCTCGATGAGCGTATCTCGGTCCACAAAGTCGTCGCGCCCTGCGGCGGCGTGCGTGTAGAGCCCCTGCTCCCAGAGGTCGGCGCTATTGTTGAAGCGCGTGACAAGTGCATCAACATGCTCCGGCGTGATAGCAGGTGGCATCGGCAGCCCGTGAAAAAAGCGTCTTCGGACGGCGAAATCCGGGACCCCTCGTCAGACGGTTCGCTCAGCGCGGTGTCCACCAAGTCAATCAGCAGATCCGGATTGCCAGGAGCCAGCGGGGGTGGCGCGCCAGGAAACACTGGATTCGACACGGGGTCGACCGCTTCGGTCCAAGTGGGGTTGCCGGTTACGGTGTCGCCATAGTCCTTCATCGCGTCCATCACGTCGAGGTTTCTGTCAAACTCGTCATCGGGTTGCGGTGGATCGCCTGGGTCGTCGTCGCACTGACAGTTCTCGTAGATGTCCTTGGCTGCCCCTCCGTATGTGAGGATCCAGCCAATGACGGGAAGTTTCTTCATGACGCTCGCGCATCCCAATCCGGCACTGCTGGCCTTCATCAAGGCGCAGCCCCGCCCGCCCGGCTGATTGGAACAGTCTCGCGCAGCCGTGTACCCCGCGCTCAAGAACCCGGACACACAGCCCGGCAGTCCGACAGCGGACCCCGCAGGACCAGCCAGTGCCGTCAAGGCACAGTCCTCCGCAGCCCCGCGCTGCGCGTTCGCGCAGTTGTCTCTGCACCGCTTTCGGGCTTCCTCAAGGGTCAGGCCCGTTCCGGGCGCGACACCGTGCCAGCCTAGTGCGATGATGCCGACACCGGGGTCGCTTGAGACGGTGAGTCCGTCGGCGCTGACGGTTGCGGGGCCGACGAGGCGCCATCGGCCGGTGTCGTGGTCGAAGCTCCAGATGGCAGTCTTTTCCCCGGGGGCGAGGACCTCGAGCGTGTCGGGGTCGGGGAGGTTGGGGAAGACGACCGGCGCGGGAATGTCGAAGTTGGTCGGTATGGGGTCGCCGGGGTCCGCACCCGCTACCTGCACCGTAATCACAAGCGGGATGCGCAGATCGGCTGGGAGCGTTCCCGGCAGACGGTTACGGTCGACGGGTGCGAGGCCAACTTGCCCGCCGACCGTACCGTTGTCAGCAAAGAGCGAACCAGCCGGAATCGCGATTCGCACATCGGCCATCTGGGGCATCGTCGGGTTGGCGTCGAGCACCGCCTGCGGAAACGCGACATCGGTATCAACCGTGTCGCTCACCGGTTGAAGCGTGCCGTCAACCACCAGTGGCAAGTACACCGTGCCGACGTTGACGATCTGTCCAGCCATCGACATGAACGGGCGCCAGACAATCGGATAGTACGCGCCGGGGGGGGGCTCGCGTTGGTGGCGGCCAATTCGTTGACGTGCACGAAGAAGCGTCCGACCGGTGCGGGATCGAGACAGTAATCGCCCTTGGTGTCGGTCGTCGCGAACAAGGTGCTCTCCAGACCGTCGACGCTGATGACGACGCCTTGCAGCGGTTCGTTGACGCCGCTCAGCTCGGACGCAAACACGCGCCCACAGACGGCTGTACCGGGAATCGTTGTTAGTGAGAGCGTTTCGAAATCGATGGTGGCGATTCCGCCGGGCGCGCCATTGGCGTCGCCGTCGATGACGTTGCCGAGATCGTCCAGGAGTTGGTCGCCGTCGACCTCGACGCGCACCAACGCGCTGGCGGGCAGCGGGTTTTGGTAGAATAGCGTAACGCGTTTGCCGTCAGAAGACAGGTGCAGATTGCCGACGGTCAGAGGATTTCCGCCGAACGTGGCGTTGAAGGCGGCCGGTACTACCGCGATGGGGTCGAGCGCGTTGCGGAACGT